>NZ_JAVRBN020000056.1:0-34179 GCF_034531305.2 Nostoc sp. ChiQUE02 | reverse complement strand
GCTGGATCGCGTATTGAAGGGCGAAGTCGATCCATCTGCTGTGTTCACGCATCACTTACCCCTAACAGAAGCCAAGCATGGCTTCGAGCTGTTCAACCAAAGAAAAGACCACTGCATAAAAGTTAGGTTACAGCCTTGAGTTGGGGACTCACAAGAGCAGAGGAGACAAGGGAAATAACCACTGACAACTAACTATCGACAAAAGACTAATGGCTATGAAAGCAGTTTGCTGGAACGGTGCCAACGATGTACGGGTGGAAACAGTACCCGATCCAAAAATCATTAATCCGCGTGATGCTGTTATTAACCCTTTTTTGTCACTCTAAGCAGAGGAAAATTCAAAATCAGAGTGAGTCAGGAATATAAAAGTTGGGGAAGTGAGCCTATAAATAATAGATTGAAGTTTAGCAAATCCCAATGAAAGTTGAGGGATAGGAAAAACTGTCAGCCAAGGCTGGATTAAGTTAAACAGGATAAAAGGTTGGATAATTAAACGGAGATTATTTAGAAGATTCTTCCAGCCCTTGCCATCATCCCACCAGGGATGGGCAGTTAATTTTGATGGAGATTTTGGTGGAGAGGGGTGCATTTGTTCAGAGTGAAGACTAACCATTAAGTAGGCACTACAAATAATCTCCGACCAACGTTCAATATCTTCATAGCGAGTAAAACGATAGTCAGCCCAACTTAATTCATTCTTACTTTGCTTTAAACCATATTCGACCCAGGTTCTTAAACCATAAAAATTCCCAACTTCTCTTGAAGTAATGTCTGGATATTTAGTCATGACATACCAAGTAGAGTTTCCTGGTAACTTTTCAATGTCTGTGGTGATCTGCCAATATCTATGTTCTCCACGTTTCCCGTGAATTATTTCTCTAATATACCGATTTTCACTGTCGAGGTCAGAGAACACACGTTTAAATCTCTGCCACTTTAAATATTGAGTATGTTGTCTCGGAACTAAATCCAAATCATGGTTTGAGCGAATAGCTACTATATAGTTTAGATTCATTTCATCTAACACTGATATGAAATTAGTTCCACTCTCACCCTTACGGGTTCGCCAGTCGCTTCAAGTCGGCAAAGCCGCCCAACGCGCTGGCTCACCACATAAGGTATCTGCTAGTACTAGATTAAATCTAAAACCCATTTACTTGAGCTTTCTGATTAACTTTGCTGCTATTTGTGGCTAGTTAGATATTTATCTTCTGGCTTTAATCTTTCACGAGGCTTATATACTTCAAATAACAACGGAAATGTCATTCCACAAAAGACACCATATGCTGTAACCACTACAATTCCATTGTCTACTTTACAATTCAATTGTCTACTTTTCCTAAGTTTCCTATATACTACCTTTTGACATAATCTGTTGATAAACCTTTCTTTTTATCTCCAGTTTCGTCAATGATTAAAATAATTGGTCTATCTTTTTAGTTCAGAAATGCAACCTATATGTAAGTACTTAAATGCTTCAAAACTCCTAACATCTGAAAACAGCTTTCTATACCACTGACAATATTCATCTACGAATTTGACTGTTTTTGCACCTCTTCGCGGCTCTATCATGCTCCCTGAATTACTTTCGGCGTTTTTACTTAATTATTCTCTCATGGGAGTGACAACAAAGGGATAAGCGTTTCCCGAATTCGCCAACAGTGTCTTGGCCACTTTTACCCCAAATGGCATCAAGTGAAGGAATTAAGCAAATGGATATCAAAAGAAGTGGCTCACAGCCTTGCGCCAAAGGGCCAGCCGAGTATTTTACTGGCACTGTACGCATTGACCCCCTGTTCCCAGCAAACGAGGCGGTGCGATCGTCAACACGTCCTCAGGCGCGGGAGTCATCGGCATCAAGGGCAGCTCCGCATACACCGCTGCGAAGCACGACGTGATCGGTCTCACGCGATCGGCGGCCCTCGACTACGCCGCGCAGAACATCCGCGTCAACGCCGTCTGTCCTGGCTACATTGTCCAGGGCTTGTTCGAGAATGTTGCAAGGAGAATCATGGACGACAATCAAGAACGACAAGACTTCGATCTAACCGAAAGCGATGAGCAACTCAGCGCGGACGAAAAAACACTACTCGACGAACTCGGTATTTTCGGTGCTGCTCGCCGAAAATTCTTGGGGCAAAACATGGCTGCGGCACTCGGCACCTTCGCCTTCCACCTGCTGGCTAAAGAGGAGGTCTTTGCCACGCTCGCCGCTTCGCCCGACGCAGTGTTCGCTTCGACCGCTGGGGTGGAAAACGCCGTTAAGATCCTGTTGAAAATCAACGGCTCTACTCAACGCCTGGAAGTGGATTCGCGCACGGTGCTGCTCGATGCCCTACGCGAAAGACTTGGATTGACCGGCACAAAAAAAGGGTGCGATCAAGGACAGTGCGGTGCTTGTACAGTGATCGTTGACGGACGCCGGGTGCTTTCGTGTCTGACACTTGCCGCGAGCTGCGAGGGAAAAGAGGTGACGACCATCGAAGGGCTGGCTCAGGGCGACCAACTTCATCCGATGCAGGCGGCGTTCATCAAATACGACGGCTTCCAGTGCGGCTACTGCACGCCGGGGCAGATATGTTCGGCAGTGGCGCTTTTGCAGGAAGCCAAAAACGGCGACGTGAGTCACGTCACTAACAATTTGCGGACGAGTCCCCAGAATTTAGAACTCTCCGATCAAGAAATCAGAGAACGCATGAGCGGCAACATTTGCCGTTGCGGTGCGTATCCAGGAATCGTTGCGGCAATCAGAGAAGTTCATTCCGGGCGCGAAACAGCCCAAGCCTGGCATTTTGCAAGCGATGAAGAAATTGCCATTGCATTCAATGAGGGCAAAGCCGATGAAATCGTTTAAATATTCTAGCGCAACCGACGCAGCAAGCGCCGTTGGTACCGTTTCCGCTAATCAAACGGCACAGTTTCTCGCAGGCGGGACAAATTTGATTGATTTGATGAAAGAATACGTCGAGCGTCCCAGCGAACTTGTTGACATCTTAGGTTTGAATCTGGCGGAAATTCGATCGACCTCGAACGGAATTTCGATCGGCGCGTTAGCCAAAAATACTGATACGGCTAACCATGCGCTCGTCCGGCAAAATTACCCGCTTCTGTCAATGGCGATTTTAGCTGGTGCCACCGTACAGCTTCGCAATATGGCGACCAACGGGGGAAATTTAATGCAGCGCACCCGTTGCCAGTATTTTTACGACATCGCTATGCCGTGTAACAAACGCGAGCCTGGCAGCGGATGCGGAGCTATTCAGGGACTCAATCGCATTCATGCCATTTTTGGCTACAGCGATAAATGCGTGGCAACTTACCCAGGCGATATGGCGAATGCGCTTTATGCGCTTGATGCAGTAGTGAGGATTCGCGGCACGAACGGGCGAGAACGCACAATCCCGATCCAGGATTTTCATCGCTTGCCGGGCGACACACCGGAAAAAGATAACAATCTTCAGCATGGCGAATTGATCGTTGCCATCGAAATGCCGAGGAATAACTTCGCCAACAAGTCTTATTACCTAAAAGTTCGCGATCGCACTTCATATGCTTTCGCACTGCTTGCCGTGGCTGCTGCTTTAGAAACAAGAGGCAACAACATCAAACAGGCACGCGTTGTTTTGGGAAGCGTCGCGCATAAACCTTGGCGTTCAGCCGAAGCGGAAAGAGTTTTGATCGGAAAACCAGCGACGGAAGAAACTTTTCGGGCTGCTGCCGAAGCGGCTCTCAAAGATGCGAAACCACTTGAACATAACGGTTATAAAGTCGAACTCGGAAAACGCGCCATTGTTCTCGCTTTGCAGCGAGCGATGTCGGGCGGTGTTGCGTAAGTAGGGAGAATAAAAGAAATGGCAAGATACATCGGAAAAGAAATGAGCCGCGTAGACGGCATCGCAAAAGTGACGGGCAAGGCAAAATACGCCGCAGAATTTCAGGTTTCCAATCTCGCTTACGGTTTTATCGTGCTGGGAACCGTAGCAAAGGGCACGATTAAATCAATCGACACGCGTGAGGCTGAACGCGCTGCGGGCGTAATTCGCGTCTTCACGCACCTGAACACACCAAAGCTTGATCCGAAGTTTTCCATAGTGCAGGCTCCGTCGCGCGCTACCGATGAGCAAGACAAGTCGTTTCGGGCGCTCCAGTCCGACAAAATCTTCTTCAATATGCAGCCCGTGGCACTCGTCGTCGCCGAGACATACGAGCAAGCGCGTTATGCGGCACGTCTGGTCAAAGTCTCCTACAACACAGAGCCGCACACGACCGACACCGAGGCGGTGCGAGCGATCGCGCGCATCCCCACCCAAGGACCGCCTCCAAAGCCGCGCGGTAATCCCGAAGAGACGATGCGTACAGCAGCCGTCAAGGTAGAGGCCGAGTACCGCATTCCTATCGAGCACCACAACCCCATAGAGCCGCACGCGGCGATCGCGGTCTGGCAAGGCGACAAGCTCACGGTCTTCGACAAGACGCAGGGGGTCTATGGCGTGCGCGCACATTTGGCTTCGAGCTTCGGCGTGCCCGAGGAAAACGTGAGCGTGCTCTCACCCTTCGTCGGCGGGGCTTTCGGATCGTCGCTGCGCCCGAACTATTATCCGGCGCTGACAGCGATGGCGGCCCGGGAACTCAAACGCCCAGTCAAGGTCGTCTATACACGCACACAAATGTTCACTGGCCACGGCTATCGTCCGTACACGATTCAGAAGGTCGCGCTCGGCGCAGAGCGATCGGGAAAGCTCTCCACGATGATTCATGAAGTCGTACACAACACCTCCAACATCGATGAGTACTCAGACGAAACCACGCTTTTCACGCGCCAGGTCTACGCCTGTCCGAACCTCTACGCGCCGCTGAAGATTACCAACACTGACCTCCCCACCCCGACCTGGATGCGTGCACCGGGGGCCGTTAGCGGTATGTTCGCGCTCGAATGCGCGATGGACGAGCTGGCCTACGCGCTCAAGATCGACCCGCTCGAACTACGGCTGATCAACTACGCCAAAGTAGACCCCGAGAGCGGCAAGCCATTTTCGAGTAAGGCGTTGCGGGAGTGCTATCGGCTCGGCGCGGAAAAATTCGGTTGGAAGAAGCGCCAGTTTGAGCCGCGCTCAATGCGCGACGGACGCCTACTCGTCGGTTGGGGTATGGCAACCGGCGTCTGGGACGCTTCCCAGATGCCTGCTGCCGCCCTCATCACGCTGCGGGTGGACGGCACGGCGCAAGTTGCTAGTGCGACCAGCGACATCGGCCCCGGCACCTACACCGTGATGACCATGATCGCTGCCGAGTATCTGGGGCTGAAGTTGGAGCAAGTGAAATTTGAACTCGGCGACACGAAGTTCCCTCTGGCACCGTCGCAGGGGGGATCTTGGACGACGGCGAGCGTCGGCTCGGCCGTGCGCGGCGCGGCTCTGGCCATCGGCACGAAGTTGCTCGCACTCGCGAACCAGGAACCGAATTCTCCGCTCAAGGGGGTAGCCGCCGCCGATGTCGAGATGCTCGACGGGAGACTGCGACTAAAAAGCGACCCGTCGCGTTTCGTCAACATCTCCGGAGTGATGAAGCGTAATGGTCTCACCGCAATCACGGAAACATTCGAGTCGCGTCCCTCAGAGGAGCGCGAGAAGTATGCGACGTTGGCGCACGGCGCGCAGTTCATTGAAGTGAAGGTCGATCCGGATGTGGGGACTGTCCACGTTACGCGGGTCATTGAAGTGACCGCCAGCGGCAAGATCATGAATCCGAAGGCCTCGCACAGTCAGCAAATCGGCGGCGTTGTCTGGGGCATTGGTATGGCACTGCAAGAGGCGACTGAAATCGACCATCGTTACGGGCGGATCATGAACCCGAATTTGCAGCACTACCATGTGCCGGTTAATGCCGATATTCTGGAGATCGAAACGATCTTTGTTGAGGAGGACGATAAAATCGTCAATCCGCTCGGTGTTAAAGGCATGGGCGAACTCGGTATGGTCGGAATTTCGTCGGCGATCGCCAATGCGGTTTTTCACGCGACCGGCAAGCGAATCAGAGATTTGCCCATCACGCCTGACAAACTCTTGTAGAATTTGCTGCCGCAAATTTAGCGCTATTACATAGTTCCGTAAGTGAGCAATAACTATATGAACGAGTTACAGTATATCCTGCAAGCATTTGTACATAGCCAAAAGTCAGCACAGCGTAGTGCTTTAGCAACGGTAGTACAAACAAGTGGCTCGGTTTATCGCCGACCAGGGGCGAGGATGTTACTGCTTGAAGATGGACAAATGATTAGTGCGATTAGCGGTGGCTGTTTGGAAGGTGATGTTTTTGAACGGGCGCAATCGCTGATGTTTGGCGGTGGTGAACCGATGGTAGTAAGATATGACACTACATCGGGTGAAGACATTGTATTTGGCTTTGGGTTGGGGTGTAATGGCGTTGTCGATGTTTTGATTGAATCTTTAGGTGATGAAACTGCTGCGAGCCAAATGTCTTTCATTCAAGATTGTTTGCAGTCTGGGCAAGTGGGAGCGATCGCTACTGTCTTTAAAATAGAGGGAGCGTCAGATATTACAGTTGGTTCTCGAATGATGCTGAAATCAGATGGCACTGTCATCAATCACGCTGCTAATATTTTCATTGCTCAAAAGATAGAAATAGACACTCACCAAGCACTGAGAAAAAAACAAACTTGCGTACAATCATATACTTTACCTCAAGGACGCGTTGATGTGTTGATTGAAGTAATTCATCCATTAGTACCACTGCTCGTATTTGGTTCTGGATATGATACGATTCCCGTGGTGCATTTGGCGAAACATCTGGGTTGGCACGTTACCGTAATTGATGATCGACCAGGGTATTTGAGGGGCGATCGCTTTCCTCAAGTTGACCAAATTCTCTGGTGCGAACTCAATGATGCCCACTCATACAAACATTTGCTGACACCGCAAACTGTAGCAGTTGTCATGACACACCGCTATCTAAGCGACCTAGCATTTCTCAAGACTCTGATTCCGTCCCAGGTGCGTTACCTGGGAGTGTTAGGCCCAAAACGCCGGATGCAAAAATTGTGGGATGATCTGTCTGAAGAAAATATCATTACCACATCTGCACAAGAACAACGAATTTATAACCCTGTAGGACTAGACATTGCTGCGGAAACACCCCAAGAAATCGCCCTGTCTATCGTGGCAGAAATTCAAGCTGTAATTGGCGGACGTAGGGGTAGTTTCTTGCGCGATCGCCCAGGCTCGATCCATTCTCTCTTAGAGCAACCATGTCTAACATTGGCATTATAATTTTGGCAGCAGGCGCTTCCACAAGGCTTGGTCAGCCTAAACAGATCCTAGTTTACCAAGGTAAATCACTAATTCGACATATCACGGAGGCGGCGATTAATTCTCAGTGTCGGCCAGTTGTTGTTGTGTTGGGTGCTTACGTCGAAACTATTGAGCCGCATCTGAGAAATTTAGATATCCACATTGTTTATAATCAGAAATGGTCAACTGGTATGGCCAGTTCCATTCGATGTGGACTAAATGCTATTGGGGCGATCGCATCTGAGATTGAAGCGATCGTACTGATGTTATGCGATCAACCGTTTGTTTCCTCCGACCTGATTAATCAACTTGTTACAAGATATCAAGCTACAAATTCGATGATAGTTGCTTCGGAATACGCGGGTATCCTTGGTGTTCCTACTATATTTCACAAAACGTTATTTTCAGAACTAGCTCTTCTTCAGGATGATATCGGAGCTAGAAAAATCATTCGTCAGCATTATTCAAACTGTTCAAGCATTTATTTTGCTGAGGGAGTTATTGATGTAGATACTCTTGAGGATTATGAACAACTTCACAAGCATCATCGTTAACAAGTTAAGCTTTTGTAGGTATAACTTTAGCTTTTATAGGAAAAGCTATTGACTCGGTATTACTCAATACCGTTGCCAATTTACGAGGGTTCAACACCTGTAGAAACGGGATGAATGCGTCCTAAAGAAGTAAGCCTGGCAAAAATCTGGGCGAATATTATAGGCTCAGGCATTTCCGGAAGCATTTTTAAGATTTCATGGACATATGGAAAGCCACGATAATGAGCCTTAAGGTCAATAATGCCGGAGTCAGGATTAAGGATGCGGAAATCAGAGAGAAGATGATGAGATAAATTAACCATAAAGAATGCTAGATTAACAGCATTAGTGACAGCAGTTTGGCTTAAGTTCATGAAATCTTCCAGTCCCCAAAACTGCTTGGCATCTCGAAAATTGAATTCGATTTGAAACCGCAGTTTGTAATAGTCAATGATTTTTTCACTCTCCAACTCTAGGTCACTGGAAAATAAAATTGCATGGCTATGAGCATGAGTTTGAAGGTTGGTTTTTACCAAAATAACTACATTCAGTGCTTGAGCAAATTCCTTGTGAAAGAGAGTGCATTGATAAATGTCAGTTTGGATCTCATCCTCAATGCTACTTTTACACAAGTACTTCTGCGGTATATTATGGTAGTCAACTTTATCACCGTATTTACGACGAGAACGACAACTGGGGTCAGGGGTTTGATAAGGTATATATAATGCCGAATCATGGCGGAGTTTGGAAATTATGTGCAAGTTTACAAGACGTGCCATCTGTAAAGCATTATTGTTTCCAAAGTGACCATCTAGTACTAAGTAGGTAAGGGGAATAAAATTACCTAGTAACTGGAAAAGCGAATTAATCATTTTCTGAATCCGAAGTAATTCAGATGTTAATGTTACCTGCGTTTTATTCTTGTTTTTACTTCCTTTTGGTCGTCCACGCTGACGTTTTTCTTGAGGTTTGATTTCTCGGTTTGGTGACGGGCTACCTTTTTCTACATCGCTCTTGATTACCTGTTCTACCTGGATTGGAAACGAGTGCCTTTGTTCAACGCTTACTAATGATAATGTAAAGAAAGATAGTCCTAATATAGGTTTACTTACTAGGCTGGAAAAGAATCTATCCAATCCATAAGTTTTTTTACCTGATTTACTCACTACAACTTCATCTCCTGCCAGCAAATACACTTCATTCGCACGGAACAAATGCTTGCGGAAAAATAGCCAAAACAACGTTGCCCAAGGTATTACTGTCTGGAAAAATCTCAATATCGTCCGATAACTACCACCAACCCCTGCCCATCGCCAGATTCAAGGGCATCGTGACTCGCCCGCTCATCGCTAACATCGCCAGGATTATTTGGTTAAATTGTCGCATCGTTGTCGCGTTGATCTGCGGTAGCAGGAATTGCAGGAGTGATAAGATATCAGGCATGGGCTGCTTGTAGTGTTTGAGTTGTCGTTGTGAGAGACAATAACTCTACTACGAAACGCCCTACCTCTTCATGCTCTTATTTTGGCAACGGTATTGGTAAAGGAAATGACGTTATTCGTTGAGACTAGTTCAGGATGATTGAGTAAATCCTTTCCAATGGCTTTTCCGCACGCACCGTAGTTATAGTTCCACGACAATTGGATTGGTCCGCGACCATGATAGCTTTTGCCCGCCGCGCATGGATAGGTAGTGTTCGTCGCATCGCAGTAATGGCTTTGCGGGTTTTGCTCTTGAATGTAGTTTAGACCCCCTGTTTCGTGTGAAATGTTGGCCAGGAACGCAGCTGCCTCGCGTTTACGTTGCTGCAAAGAACCATCGTTGCAGAAATGCGGGTATTTTTTAACTGCTGTTATCAGACTTTCATAAGTGTAAAAATCATTATGGTTGGGAAACATAGTTTTGTAAGCCTGATGAGACACTATATTTGCGAAACCATCACCTGTACTTCCACCTGTATTTCCATTACCAGAGTGAGGAATGCATATTTCCTGACCTACTTGTAAATTATGAGCATCTTCTTTGTTGAATGGAGTACCATCTGGTTTCAGAATTTCATGCCAACGGTCACTACTATGCAACTGTTGTTGAGCAATGCTAGAAAGCGTATCTCCCTTCTTGGTGATGTATGAACTACCTGTTTTACAACTCATGATTTCTCCTTTTTCAAATTAGAAGCTTGATTTTCACATTATTAAATAGAAAGTGGATATCTTAATCCCAACTAATAGTTACCTTCAATTCTTGAGGATTTGGATGTTCAATTAAAGTACTTTGCTCCCACACATCATCAAATGGGAATCCATAAGCTTTATTATCTATGCTATGAAGATGCCAGAATTGTGCATAGAAATTAGCTGGAGCATTTTTATAGAATTCCGAAGGTTTACACTTATTTGCTGGATTCTTGACTATGTGCCTGTTAAACATGGCGCTAACTTGAGCTTGAATTGCCTTTTGAATCTCATCACCTTCTGCAAATACTTCATCACATTTAAAGACTTGCCAAGATTTTGGATAGTGTATTGTATACTTTGCATTAGGTGAATCTGTTTTGGTAAAAGTGAAAACGTTATCTTCTACTTTTCCTATAAATGTTCCCTGTGGCATTTTCAGTTCAAGTTTATTTGATTTGTAATATTGCCATATATCGTGAATGTAATCATCAAAGTATTTCGCGTGACTACCACCTTCAGCAAAATCGCCTTTAAATGGCGATACTATTCTGTAGGGTTTCTGAACCAAAGATTTAAATTGGGCTGGAACATTACTAGTATATTTATCGAATAAAGCACTCCTTGATTCAGTTATACCAACTTTTTTTGAACCATTAGGTGCGATTAATTTCATGATCATTGGAAATCCAAATTGGTCTACTTGAGTAGTATTGCCGTGGAAGCCTGCATCATCAAAGGTAAACTCTAACCAATCATAGTAAACGTCTATATTGGGGTCAGATGGATTAGCCGTATTCGGTTGAACAATACTGTTGTTGTCAGCGATTTTTAAATATATCGGTGAACCGAGACTAATATAAACTCTACCTGAACGAATATGCGGAACTTTTATTTCAGAAACCTCCTTAATAGTGTGTAAATAATTAGAATAATTTTGCCCATTTTTAGTTAGATGATCTGGTGCATTATTATCGCTAGCATGACATGGAATTAAGTGACCGTTTTTATTAAGGTGACAAGTTTGATTCGATGCATTTAGACCAGTAATTACAAAGTGGATTTGATCGGAGGCGAACTTTTGATTTGTATTGTTGGTAAATGAAAATTTAATGATATTCTTCCTTTGCCAATTTCACGATAATTGAGGCTGAAAATATTTCGGTGATGTCCGTTATTGCGAGGCGTTTAATTAAAGTTAGGGGCTTACGCCTTAAAATTTCCGCTTACGGATGCCTTTATTTAACTTTAGTTTGCCCATTGAATAAACCCACTTGTGGTTACTCCATGTCTCGATAATCGATTTTTTGCATCGTGGTACATATTAGCTTGTACAATGCTAGGAACTATAGCAGCTTTACTGTGTGCGTAATCCTTCCAAGATACTCCCTGACTTGTTGTGAAGTCGTTTTCAGTCTCCGTTCCAGAGGTGTATAGTTGTGGAGAAAGATAGTCTATATTCCCGTTTTTAATGAAGGTTTCCATCATAGTTTGTGCGTCAGAAATTCCGTAAGGGGCTGAGTGGCTAGTCGTAACCAAAACTTTTAAATTTTTATTTTTGGCAGCAGCAAAAGCCTGTTGAAAATGTGAGGTCAGGTTTGCTTCGCCCTCTTCGATGTCAAAAGCAATACCCTTATAATCGGAGAATTTGCCATTTTTAATGTGAGTAATAATGGAATGAAGAATTTCCTGGGTGAAGGAGCCATTAGAATTTCCTCCACCTAAGGAAATGTATTTATGACCCACCAACCTGTCCTTGAGAGACCATTTATAAAGTAAATCTTTAGACAACAAGACGACGTAACATGATACGAGTCATAACAGCATATATAGCTGCTTCACTCATTTCTGGGAGACGCTCATAATCCTTACTGAGACGACGGTACTGGTTAAACCACCCAAATGTTCTTTCTACTACCCAACGTTTGGGTAAAATCTGAAATTCTTGCTCAGTACGTCGCATTACCTCAACATGAGCTTGAATCATCAACCAGACACAAAGCGCAAATTTATCCCCGTCATAACCGGAATCAACCCACATGACTTCAACTTTTGAGAGCAATTCTGGACGTTCCTCTAGCAGTTCCATCAAAGCGTAGGCAGCAAGTAATCTTTCTGGGGCATTTGCTTCACTAACCACCACTTTCAACAAGAGTCCCAGACTATCAACCAAAGTCTGGCGTTTTCGTCCTTTTACCTTTTTACCCCCATCAAAGCCGTACACATCCCCCTTTTTTCAGCCGTCTTTACCGATTGGCTGTCTGCTGCGATGCCTGCGGCGAGCTTTGCTAACGCAGTTGGTTGTGTTGATTTACCTAATTTCGAGCGCACCTGACCACGTAGTGTATGATTTAATTTTTCCCAAACCCCTTGCGCTGCCACTTCCTGTAGTAGCTGTAAACTGTTGAACTGGGAGGAAAGTCTACTGGAAGCATATTCCATTGACATCCAGTTTTTAAATGATAGTAGATTGCATTGCATACTGCTAGCATATCAGTTCTGCGCGGATGTCCTCCTTCTTTGGCTGGTGGAATTAAGGGTGCCAGGATTTCCCACTCCATATCATTTAAGTCTGTGGGATAAGACTTTCGTGCCATGAGCAACTATGTAAATATGCTGTACATGAGGTATCTTAACCCTTGTGATAATCCCCTCCTAGTCGCCTTTAGATTTACTTTATAAATAGCCTCTGATTTTGGCACTATCTGATAAAGCCTGATCTGGTTTAGCCCATCCACTAAAAGCAATGCCTAATGTTGAGTGGTTGAAAGGGTGACTCGGAGAGTATGTCTTATCCCAGTAACCTTTAATCAAACTCATCTCTTGTACAGTTTCAACTTCAGAACTCATAACTTAATTTTCCTCTTTGTAAATTGACAGGAAGTTAATTGATAGGGGTAGTGTGAGGGTAGCTGCAACTAGGGCGATCGCCTTTACAAAATCTACCTATAAATAAGTAGGACGATCGCTCAAAGTTTGCCTATGTCCATTGAGAATTATTTAAATGAGGCGATCGCACTATTGATGCCGTTCTTGGCGGCGACTCGCCTGTTTGTGGCGGTGATTTGTCGCCCCGTCAGGCTGATTTCATACTGGATTGAAAAATTTTTTCAAAAAACTCATAACACTTTCCTCCTTAGAAAAATAAATTGTCGGAGTCGGGCATCTAACTGCCAGTCATGACAGCGTGACTTGAAGGCTTAGTAAAAAATGGAGTATAGTCTGCACTTGGTAGAGGTACTCTTTCCTCTGATTCTTAATTGGTAGCAGTGAGATGAGTTTATTCACTGTAGAAAATCAGAGGTTTTTAGTTGAGCCTTCTGATTCTTAATTGGTAGCAGTGAAATGAGTTTATTCACTATCTTGTGCCGTTCTGATGACTCCAGATAGGCACAAAGCAAAGCTGAGTCTTGATTAGCGTTTAAAATTACGTATTAGTCTTGAGTTTTCAATAACGGTTAGCTTAAGATTTTTTAAACTAATTTCTACCGCATTGTACTTGACAAAAATGCGTGCTTTGGATCGTAAGAATAATTATTTTTTGCAAGTTATACCAATAGCTAGAAATTTGTTAATATCCAAAGCTTGTGCATAACATAAGTTGATTATGCTGATAACTATACATGATAGGGGATTCCAAATTTCCTTTTTAATAGGAGGTGAAATGTCTAGCGATATCTATGCGTTTGTACTGGTAGCATCGAGAAATATGAAATGGATGCTAACAATTGCTCTGATTTTGAGCAGCGTTACCTATTATCCAGGAAAGGTAACAGCCCAAACTAGACAAGCAGCAACGACTAAGCAGCCTGTACAACCAACCAAAGGTAGGACTTCACCTCAAGGGCGTACCTCTCGACCAGTTTTTGTTTTGCCAAAAACACCCGCTCGGTTAAGTCCTATCTCTGGGCGTAGAACTGGAATGGGTAGCCGGGATAATTGTCCTGCGGTGACAACTGCACTCACTGCTTTAGTACCGTTGCGAGAGGAACAAAAGGTTAGTAAACAAACAGACAAACCAATTTCAGCGATTGTGGGGGGACTAACCACCTCTGTTCGACCAACCTTTTGGTTTTACGTTCCCTACACTCAGGATTTAACAGCTAGTGCTGAATTCAGCTTACAAGATAGTGCACAAAACGATATTTATAGAAATGCGATCGCACTACCTCCAAAGCCTGGTGTCATCGGTGTTTCTCTCCCATCCAATGCATCCTTGCAAGTAGGAAAGACATATCGCTGGTATTTAAAAGTTCGTTGCAATCAACAACAAACAGCGAGTGTTCCTATTTATGTAGAAGGAGACATTCAAAGAGTCAATTTGGATTCTCGGATGATACAGCAGTTGGGAACAGCAGTCGCTCCGCAACAAAAGGTTGCAATCTATGCACAAGAAGGTATTTGGTTTGATTCTCTGACAATGCTGGCACAAATGCGCCAGAAGAATCCTTATGATGTATCTGTTGCTAAAGATTGGCAAAGTCTATTGAGATTTGTCAATTTGGATAATGTTGCTACGGCTCCTCTGGTGAAATAACTGTTTCTTTATAACCAATTACCAACTAACACATAAGGTGCCCAGTAAAGAGGACGAGTGTATTCAGAACTAGACAGCAGCTTTAATTGAGCTTCGCGTAAAGCTTCTGCTGTAGTTTTGCCAGTTGTTAACTGATGGTAGAATTCACTAACAAACAAAGCAGTGGAGTCATCCCCAATCTGCCATAGGGACGCTAAAGTACTCCGCGCCCCAGCACGAATAGCAACTCCTGCTAATCCCAATGCAGCACGATTATCTCCTGCTGCTGTTTCGCAAGCACTCAGAACAAGTAATTCCACTGGCTCTGTTCGTTTTTGCTCTCTACTTTTGAGCAAGCTATCTAATTCATTGACGTAGATGCGTTTATCGGCTGCTAAGATAAAAGTGTCTTTTGCTTTAGAGCTAAATTGTCCGTGAGTTGCCAGGTGAACAATTCTAAAAGGTTGGGCATTAATCGTTTTTCCTAAAGTTGTACTTTTGAAATTTTCATCCAATAATATCGTTGTCGATATGCCCGATTGCTGAATTAATTTCAGTTCAACCTTAACATTGGGAAGCGGTGCAAACTTTTCGTTCTTAGGTGGTTGCGATAGCCCTCCAGCAAGAACGTTTAATCTTTCCTGCGCTAAAGGTTTGGGGGTAAACAGTTGCAATCCTGGGCTGATGGCTACAGCGTATTTCTGGACTAAATACTCTTTACCATCATACAATGCAGACATCGGAATATTGCGTAGTGACCCGTCTGGGATAAAGACTAGAGTATTCACTCTACTATTTTTGAGTTCACCTGCAACTGGTTTAATTAACCAATCATAAAGCTGCTGGGAAACCACTTCAAATTTATTATTAGCATCAGGTTGGACTATCGTCTCTCGCATTTGGGCGATCGCCTGCTCTACTTGCTGATGGTTCACCACAGAAGTTTTATGTAACAAAGGTTGATTGGGGAGTTTGAGGATAACTTCTAATTGGTTATCTAGAATAATCGGATAAAAAATGGCAGTATTAGGGCGATCGCGGTCTACCACTTTGTCCAACACCACAAATTGGTTACTCAAGCAAGCTTCTCGGAAAAAATTGTCTAGTTCTGCTAGTTGCAAAGCTTCTATTCGCTTGCGGACTTTATCTAAATCGGGTTTTCCTTGTCCTTTCTGTTGTAAAAGCAGTTCTACTGACTGGCGATAAATAGGTTCTACACTATCACGAAAATTAAACTGCACTTCTCGGTTTACCGTAACTAAATCGGTGCGGAGAGACTGAAGAGTTGCAACTGCGGTATCATAAGCAGCGATCGCTCCCTCAATATTTCCTTGTGCTTTGAGCAAGCGTCCCAACAGCCACTCCCAACGATAAGCTATGTCTGAAGCATCGATTTTTTGAGCGAGAAACAATGCTTGCTGCGTCAATTTCTGTGCATCTTGCCATTGATTGTTTTGCTCGTAGACTTCTGCTAAAGTGCCAAGTGCATAGGATTGAGTGCGCTCATCACCTATGGTTTTGGCTTGTTGAACGCTGTTTGCCAAAGTCTCGGCAATATCTTTTTTGTTACCAATTTTACTTATGGTGCGAGCAAAATTGATCCGTGCGTAGATACCAGCTTGAGTGGTAGGCAGAGTTGCGAGTTGAGATTGGATTGTAGGTATTATTGTTTTTGCTTGTGCTACTTGTTCATTCTCGACAAGCAAGCTGAGTTGATTGATTTGAGCTTGAACTTTGGTGAGTGGGTTTGGCGCAATTAAAGCCGCATTTTCATAATGAGCGAGTGCGTCTTTTTTATTACCTAAGTCTCTAGCAGCATTACCAAGAGAAAATTCTGTGAGGCTAGTCTCTAAAGGTAGTTGCAGACGTTTGGCAATTTCTAAACTGTGTTTTAAATTTTTCCAAGATTGCTCTAAGTCACCTAATTGTCGATGGACATTACCGAGCGATCGCAAAGCAGTAACCTTTTCCAGTGAGTCAGGTTGGGTTTGTAACTGTTGAGAGACTTCATTCAATATGTCTAAGCCACGGCGGTAAAAACCAGAAACTCGTAGAGCTTGTGCTTGATTGATACGGCTGCGCGTCACTCCAGCATTGTATTGTTTACCTAAGCGCTTCCAAATTTGCTCTGAAATCTGTGATGTTTTCAAAGATATATCTGCCTGTCCCTGTGACAGTTGCAGTCCACTTTGAATCTCTAGAGTTTGTGCTAGAACTTCTAGCAATTCTGACTTGGAATTGTTGACATTTAACTTTTGATTTGTGTTGTCCCAGCCAAGTAGATTTAAGCTGTTATTAATCGCTTTTGACGCTTCTTTCCATGAGCCGAGTTGCTCAAACACTAGAGAGAGGTTAGTTAGTGCTGCGGCTTGTGCAAGGTTGTCGCCTTGTTGTTGATAGATGCGGATAGCTTGTTGTAGAACAGTTACAGCTTCAGCAAAGCGTCCAGATTGATAAAGCGCTTCTCCTTGAGAGACAAGTTGTTGTGGTGTTGTGGTTGAAGATTTGGTGGTTTGGGTGTAGAATCCGGCGGGTGAATTTGTCTGGGGTTGTTTGGCGAATGTCCTGGGGATAATAGTTAGGGAAAAAGCAAGGGTAAATAGGACTACATGGTTTACCGCAAATCTCATGAGTTGCTTGGTCAGCGCAAATGGATGCATATTTCAGACCTTAGCGAGATGCAGGACAAGAAGTAGGAGTTTGCCGAGAACTCTCAGGAGTGACATTAGGTGCTTGCGCCACAAGTTCTATATTCCCATTACTATCAACTACCCAACCAGTCGCTTCCACAATCGTCGTCGCCGCAGCAACTTTAGTACTATTTGAGACTGCTGTTGGTTGTGGCGAAAGTGTTGTTTTAGCTGAGTTTGCTGGTTTTGGTCTCAATCTCACCCACGCTGAGAGAGTACTTATATCTTGTAATGGTTCAGTGGGACTCATCGGTAGTCCACCGCGTCCTGTTGACACAAAAGAACTCTGAAATTGCCGACTTCCGGGAGTGCAGGCAGTGGAAATTTGTTGAGAGACATCAACGAGATTAGTAGGGAGTTCGATTAAACCGTTAGTGGGGTCTAGATCAAGTGTGTTAATTTGTACATTACCGCTCAACCTGCGAGTTCGCCCTGTGGCGGTGATATCGCTTGTGTTTTGGGAAAGTCTATTCCGGAACTGAATACCAAAGATACCCTTAGTATTGATTTTGATATTCCCACCACGAAAGTTAGCAGAATTAGCGCTGATGTTGCTATTTTCAAAGCCAACCAGGATATCGGTATTAATATTGATGTTGCCGCCGATAACGTTTTTTCCTGTAGCGTTGGTTCTGATGTTGCTATTGCCAGTCATGATTAAATCTTTTGAATTAATGTTAATTGTCGCCTGTTCTCTATCCCGGTCAACTTTGGGGCTGCCTGTATTGGCGATGAGTAAGCCGTTGTTGTTTAAACGGATAGAGCGTGCATTTAATGTCATGTTGCCTGCGGTTCCTGTTTCGAGACTCGCCACGTTTACTCTTGCCTCATCTTGCACTAACAAGGTATTGGTGCTGACTGTAAGATCGCCCGCATTCCCTGTTGAGTTTCGCTCTGCACGAGTAAACAAGCCACTGCCAAACTGACCATCAGCGCTTCTACCAATCAGTTGCACATCAGAGGCATCAACACTCAAAGAACCTGCCTTGCCCGCACCGAAAGTACCAGCAAATACCTGTGCCCCATCTCGCACTAGCAAGGTATTGGTTTTGACCGTCAAATCACCCGCATCTCCTGTTGAGTTTGGCTGTGCAGAAGTAAATAAGCCACTAGGAAACTGACCATCAGCGCTTGTACCAATCAGTTGCACATCTTGGGCATCAACCCTTAAATTTCCCCCCTTGCCCGTACCAAAAGTGCCAGTATTTACCTGTGCCCCATCTTGCACTAGCAAGGTATTAGCAGTGATACTGACATCGCCCCCTTGTCCATTTGCTTCTGATCGCACTTGATTAAAAATCTCACTGTTATTGTTAAGGTTTATTGCGACCGTAGCATTAACCGAAATATTTCCTGCCTTACTATTATCAGAACCCAATCCACTGTCTATGCCTGCACGCAGGAAACTGTCTCCTGTCATCTCTAAATTCCGGGCATTAATTGTGATACTACCACCATTGCCAGCAAATACATTTACTTGCGCGCGATCGCTAAGGAAAACATCGCTTCTTTCTACACTATTGGGAAAACTCAAACGACTATTATTACCATCCTCATTCAACCCAACTGTACCAGCACTAGCTAACCCACCTAACTCGACGAGTCCACCAAAAGCATTCAATCTTCCACCATCCATGTTCACATTGCCGCCTACTAGCAGCAAACTTCGACCATCTGGGACACGTAGACCAAATGCATCCCTGCCACCAGGAGTAGATCCTGCTGGTGCAGTCGAACTATTTTGAATCGGTGCAGCCGCAATTTGATTAAATAATAAGGCATTTGGATTTAGTGTTAACAACGGTGAGGGTGCTTCTGGATTCGAGGCACTGAAAAATCCCAGATTGCCAAATCCTATGGCATTCGCTGTTGTGGCAACAAAGGAACCGCCGATATTCAAACTGGCATTTTTACCAAAAATAATCCCATTGGGATTGATGATAAACAGGTTTGCTTTACCCAAGGTACGAATCGACCCATTAATGTTTGAAACGCTTGAGCCAGTGACTCGTGTAAAAATGTTTTGAATATCGAGTACATTATCGAAGAAAGCTGTCTGACCAGTGGGAACAGAAAACTCTCTAAAGCTGTGGAATAAGTTAGCGCCTCTTGTCGTTCCACCTGAGATAATCCTGGTATTACCTTCTAATCTCACGTTGGAATTATTTGGCAGAGTCCCATCTGGCGTAATTTGAGCAACTGAGCTATTTGTATATAAGACTATTGCACTCGCGATCGCAATTCCTAGACCTTGCCACCAGTACAAACTTATAGATACTCCAGACATTGCACTCTCCTATTGAAAAGGAAATTTAGCGAGTGAATCTTCAATTAAGTATAGGTATCAGGGTGCTCGACTTATTCACAAGCTTTGGATATTAACACATTTCTCGCTTCTGGTATGACTTGCAAAAAACGAATCGTCATCATCCAAAGCAGGCATTGTTGTCAAGTATAGTGCAGTGGAAATTCGGTTAAAAAATATTAAGCTAACCGTCATTAAAAGCTCAACACTTATAGTTCAAAGGGTTGCATGGTGGTAGGGGAGCCAGTGCGGTCAGAAGGCAAAGCTAAAAAACTTCTGATTCCCAGCCGTGAATAAACCAATCTCACTGCTACCAATTAAGAATCAGAAGGCAAAGCTAAAAAACCTCTGATTCCCAGCCGTGAATAAACCAATCTCACTGCTACCAATTAAGAATCAGAAGGCAAAGCTAAAAAACCTCTGATTCCCAGCCGTGAATAAAATTATCTCACTGCTACCAATTAACAATCAGAAGGTAAAGCCAAACCAGCGATCGCCTTCAGTTCAACTCAAACTTGAAATTTCGGAGAGAAACAATGTCTAACATCAACAACTACGGAGTAGATATGAACAAGAAAACTTTAACAGAATTGAGCTTCAGCGCAGTGAAGGAACTTAACGATGAGGTTGCTGCTACTTGTAGTGGAGGTAGGGTAAGTATATTCCGGGGTGCTAACTTTCAGGGAGGGGGTATAACGTTTTCTAACAGTGATGCCAACCTAGCTAATAACAATTTCAACGACGCAACCTCATCTATTGTTATTACAGGGAATGAAAGATGGAGGTTTTATAAAAATGCAAACTTTAGTGGTCCGTCTATAACTTTGGGACCAGGACGATACCGTAGAGTTGCTAATTCAGTAAACGATTCAATTAGTTCTCTCAAACGCATATCATAGATTTGACTTCTGTGCATCCGTTTTAGGAACTTTGCTTAGATAGCAAAATAACCTCGGAATATTCATCCATTTCTGAGGCTATTTTTCTATTTCATGCCTCTGTTAAAACTTCCTTCATACCCTCTCTAATTTGTAACAGAGATGCCGCAGGTGGAGTAGGAGTTTTTGCACCCATTATCCGATTAACAATCAGAAGGCAAAGTTAAAAACAGGACTTACGCACTCAGATTGATTGTTGAGAGTGGGTGTAAGGGTGTAAGGGTGTGGGGGTAAGGGTTTTGCTTACTCACACCCTACACCCTGGTCTAAACCCTTGATTTTCCGTCTCCGGAGTTAGTCCTAAAAAAACCTCTGATTCTCAGCCGTGAATAAACCAATCTCACTGCTACAAACTGACAATCAGAAGGAAGAAAACAAGCTTGCCTTCAGTTCAAACCCCAATCTAAAACTTAGGGGAAAAACAATGTATAACATCAATAACCACGGAGTAGATATGAACAACAAGCAAATCAAAGACCTCTACAGCATCGAAGCTGTGCAAGACCTTTCCCATGAAGCCGCTGCCACTATTAGTGGTGGTGCCTTAGACTTTTCCGATAAGAAGGATGGTGAAGGAGTGCGGCTAAATAATATTGGACGCGCACGACGCAGTTTAGGGAGCTTTAACAATAGAGCATCTTGGTACGAGGTAACAGGTAGAAGAGATTGGATTGTCTACACTGGTGAGAATTTCACAGGTCAATCAAGGCGTCTGAAAGCAGGTACAAAAGGTAACTTCACTGGTCCTTTTAACAACGACATTGCGTCTGTCAAACTTGCATAATCAGCTCTGGTCTATTTCATATCGTGTACTCGAATCCTTCAAAACCTAAAAGAGAAAAGAATGCTCTCACATAAGCTTTTAGCTGAGTAACATTCTTCTCTTCCAGTTCGTAGGGGCGAGGTCGTTTTCGCTCCTACTTTTTCATTCATATCAAGATAGCACAAATAAACGTAAACGGTGTTAATAGTCATCAGTTATCAGTTATCAGGTAGGAAACGGACTTGTCCACGCCTTGTTAACTGCGGCTGGTACTGTTAACTGCGGCTGGTACTGATTTTTTAAACAATGAAATACTACAGTATATTGCAACACAGTGAAGAAGATTGTGGTGCAGCAAGCCTAGCCACGATCGCTAAATACTACGGACGCACCTTTGCCCTCAATCGCGTGCGAGAAGCAGTGGGCACGGGAACGCGAGGAACTACACTATTAGGTTTAAGGCGGGGAGCAGAAACCCTGGGATTCAATGCCCGTCAAGTTCAAGCTACCCCAGAACTGCTTGAGAAATTAAATGAAGTTCCCTTACCAGCGATCGTTCACTGGAAAGGCTACCACTGGGTGGTATTGTATGGGAAAAAGGGGAAAAAATATGTCATCTCTGACCCTGCCTTCGGCATCTTGTACCTCACCTCCCAGGAGTTAATCGCGGGTTGGAGTGATGGTGTGATGCTGCTGCTGATGCCAGACGATAGCCGCTTCTATGAGCAACTCGAAGATAAAATTGGCGGCTTTGGGCGCTTTATTGCCCGCGTTATGCCATATCGCAATCTTTTGGTTCAGGCGATCGCCATCAACTTCGCGATCGGGCTGTTGTCCCTGGCTTCCCCTTTAATGATGCAACTCCTCACTGATGACGTGCTAGTGCGGGGAGATACCCAACTGCTAACAACAGTGGCAATTGGCGTCATTGCCATGAACCTAATTCAAAGTGCCATTGGTTTGGTACAATCTCACCTGATTGGTCATTTTGCTCAACGGTTGCAATACGGACTAATTCTAGAATACGGCCGAAAACTGTTGCGCTTACCGCTATCATATTTTGAAGCCCGTCGCAGTGGGGAAGTCGTTAGCCGGATTGCTGATGTTCATACCATCAATAATTTAGTTTCCCAAATTGTCCTTGGTTTACCTAGTCAATTTTTTGTGGCTCTGGTTTCCTTGGGTTTCATGCTCTTCTATAGTTGGCAACTGACTTTAGCTTCCCTCGCTGCCTTTGCGATCGTCACTTTTGTTAACCTGCTTTTTCTTCCCGCCTTGCGTCAGAAAACCCGCAGCCTCATCGTTAAAGGTACAGAAAATCAAGGCTTTTTAGTCGAAACCTTTCGCGGTGTTCAAGTCCTCAAAACCACCCAAGCTACAGAGCAAGCTTGGCAAGAATATCAGACAAATTTTGGTCGCCTTGCTAACTTAGACTGGACTACGATGAAGTTGGAGCTTTACAGCGGCATAGTCACTAGTATTCTTTCCAAATTGACGAGTATTAGCATACTCTGGTTAGGTTCTAGCTTGGTGATTAATCAGACATTATCCATCGGTCAACTGCTGGCGTACAGCGGTATGAGTGGTAGCTTTCTTGGCTTTTTAGAGTCAGCAGTCGGGCTAATTGATGAATTTATCACTGCTCAAATTGTCGTTCAACGCTTGACAGAAGTGATAGATTCTACCCCAGAAGATGAAAATGACTTTAAAAAACCTTGGGCAGAAATTCCTGGCAATGCAGATATTATTTGTTCTCAAGTTAACTTTCACCATGCTGGTAGAACTGACCTGTTAGAAAATTTTTCTTTAACTATCCCTGGTGGTAAAGTAATAGCCTTAATCGGTCAATCGGGCTGTGGTAAAAGCTCCCTTGGCAAATTAATTACTGGTTTATATCAAATCAAATCTGGTAACATTCGTTATGGCATATACAACCAGCAAGATTTATCTTTAGAATGTTTGCGGCAGCAAGTCGTATTAGTTCCCCAAGAACCTCATTTTTGGAGTCGTTCGATTGTAGAAAATTTTCGCTTCAGTTATCCCAACATTAGTTTTGAAGAGATAGTCCTTGCTTGCCAAATTGCTGGTGCAGATGAATTTATTAGTAAATTACCTGATAAATATCAAACTGTTTTAGGCGAATTTGGTGCAAATATTTCTGGCGGACAAAGGCAGAGATTAGCTATAGCTAGGGCAATTGTGATTGACCCACCTGTATTAATTCTAGATGAATCTACAGGCGCTCTTGACCCAATAAGTGAAACCCAAATTTTGGATAGATTACTTAATCACCGTCAAGGTAAAACTACAATTATGATTAGCCATCGTCCTCAAGTTATAAAACGGGCCGATTGGATTGTATTGCTTGAAGATGGGCGCTTAAAAATTCAAGGAACCCCAGAAGAATTACGTCAGATCCCTGGAGAGCATTTAAGCTTTCTTGATGAAATTTATTCTTCTAATAATAGTAATGGATTGAAATCTTCTTTGGTTCTTCGGAATTAGTTAATGGTTATTAAAGATTTTAGAGATATTTATAACTTATGATTAGTAAGTCTCAAACAAATTTTTTACCCTTAGTTCAAGACAATGAGTTTCTCCCACCAATTAGTCGTTGGACTACATTTGGTGGACTATTTATCGTGTTTGCCTTGTCGTTAGCTGTTCCTGTGGCTGCGGTTGCTAAATATAAAGTTACGGTCATTGGGCAAGCGGTTGTCCGTCCTGCGGGTGAATTGCCAATTGTACAGGCGGCGACAGAAGGACAGGTAATGCAGATTTACGTCAAAGGAAATCAAACACTGCGAAAAGGAGATATAATTGCCACTATTGATGACTCTCGACTGCAAACCAAAAAAAACCAGCTGCAAACCAATATTCAACAAGCTAGGTTACAACTAATTCAAACTGTTCCGCAAATAAATGCAATAGATAGTCAAATTCGAGCTGAAAGCGATCGCACCAATCGGACTATCGCCTCTGCTAAAGCTGAATTGCAAGGACGCGATCGCAATCATCAAGACAAAAAAATTATCAGTATCACTGAACTTAAAGAAGCATCAGCCAATGTCAAAATGGCTCAAGAAGAATTATATGCAGGGCAAGCACAGTTACAATCAGCATTAGCTAATCTCCACGCAACTGAGGCGGCTTTAGGAGCAGCGACATCAAAGCAGAACCGATATGAAAGTGTCGCTAAACAAGGGGCATTATCCCGTGACCAACTAGAAGAAGTACAACTGGCTGTCAAACAGCAGGAACAAGCTGTACAGGCACAAAAAGCCACTTATAAAGCCCAAGAAAAAACAAATGAACGGCTAAAACAAGCTGTTTTAGGGGCTATTGCTAGACGCGATCGCGCTCAAGCAGCTCTCAATCCCAGCAATGCAGAGGTAGCAATGGCAACTGAACGTATTGCTCAAGAAAAAGCCTCTGGGGAAGTGAATAAAGCATCGTTAAAAAGAGAACTTCAAGCACTTATAAAACAGAAAATTGAAACGGAAAAACAATTAGAGCGCGATGCTAGCGAATTCAAGCAAGCTGAAATTGACCTGAAGCAAACTACTATTACCGCTACAGCAGACGGGATTATTTCCAAGCTAAATTTGAGAAACCCCGGTCAAACTCTCCGGGCTGGGGAGGAAGTTGTTCAAATTGTTCCTAGTCATGCACCTTTAGTTATCAAAGCAGCTGTTGGTTCTGAGGAAAAAGGTAAGATAAAAGTCGGTCAAAAGGTGCAAATGCGAGTTAGTGCTTGTCCTTATCCTGATTACGGTACTCTCAATGGCGTTGTCAAAGCGATTTCCCCGGATGCTGTTAGGCCGCAAAAAAACGATGCAGATGCTAATACGAACTCTATTCCAAAAGCAACTGCTGTAGGTGCTTTTTACGAAGTCACAATTGAACCAGAGAAACTTGCTTTAGGTCGCAGTACAAAGAAATGTCAAATTCAATTGGGTATGGATGGCAGAGTTGATATTATTACCCGCGAAGAAACTGTACTGCAATTTGTGCTCCGCAAAGCAAAATTAATGACGGATTTTTGAGATCGTCAATCGCCAAATTGACGTTATTTTTCAGTTATAAAGGAAAATTTTATTCAACTAAGGGTTGTGAAATCGTGAAAAATTCCTGATGGCGTTGAATCAACACTACAACAACACCGCTTGCAACCACGGCAAAGGCAGAAGGAATAAATGGCAACCATAGCCCTTGTTTTAAAAGAGCGATCGCACAAGCTCCATATAAAATTATAACTATCGCAAATATAGCGCATCCCTTATTGAGTAGTGAATGACGCACGCGCCAAACAATCAAACCAGACACACTCGACCATCCCCATATCCAGAGAATGTCGCACCAAAAAGGCAAAACCCCAAGAATTGGACGTTTGTCTAAAACTGCACTCAGAATTTGGCTGACCATTTGCGCTTGTATAAATATGCCTGGTATTTCCTGGTAAGGTTGCTGTGCAGCTGAGTAGGGAGTTGACCAAGTATCGCTGATAGTGTTAGCTGTCACTCCGATGAGAACAACCTTATTTTTGAAAAAAGTATAGTTAACTTTATCACTCAATACATCTGCCAAAGAAACTCTTTGGTAATCTGTATCACGGTAATTAACAAGTATTTGAATTCCGCCCAAATCAACTCTTTGTTGATAGCCACCACTCCGACTAGGCTTTAAGCGTTTAAATACTTTAGAACCAAACTGTACATAATCTTCATTTAAATCAGGTTGAATATTTTCGTAAGATAAATAACGAGCAGCTAATTGCAACGAAAGTGAGTAAGGCGTTGTACAAACAGACGAAGGCTCTTGTGCCATCATCATAATTTGGCGACGAACGATACCATCTGGATCTTGAATTGCATCAGTAAAACCCTGACGTTCTACAGGGACTTTAAGAGGTGGTTTAACACCTTGGGGGTCGTGTTTACGATCTCTGCCTTTACAGACAACTACCACATTTTCTTTGCTCAGTTCAGTGGAGAGTTGTATCGGCTTTGATTCATTTGGGGGGTCAGCAAAATCTCTATAAATATCCAGTCCAATGACTCGCGGTTGATACTTTTGTAATTTGTTGAGTAATTGAGCTAACGTACTATCCGAAATAGACTTCACTCCTGTGGTCGTCTCTTGTCGGGATTGAATATCTTTTTCAGTAACTTCAACAACGAGCAATCTTGGCTCTAAATCTTCCTTTGGTCGCAAGAGTAGCATTTGGTCAAAAGTTTGCAGTTCAGCTTTCTCAAAAACCCCCAAGTATCTCAAACCTATCGTTGAAAGAGTCACAATAGCAGTACTCAGCAGTACAGTCCAAAGTTTGCCCTTTCGAGTCGCAATTGTGCTTTTGGTCTTTGTGGTTGAAATTCTGCTCTGAGTCGAAACTTCACCGCGAGTCTTGGTGTCACCCGAACCACCGTGTAGTTCTTGCCAAGTAGTAGGAACAGTTGTAGGATTTTGGTAGATAACTGGCAACCAACTAGCACAAGGGAAGTTATTCTCCAACCCCTGAAGTCTTTCCCGCGCTTCTCGCACAGCTAGATAAAATGGCTTATTTCCTGTAAAAGCGACAAGAAAGTTTTTCAAAAATTCCTGTGCGACTAAATCTGACACCCCTTCCCGCATCACAATCATTTGGGGAATGTTCAAATCAGCTAAATTTCGTGCCAAACCAATGCCATCACAGGAGTTGAAAATTGCGAGTTTTAAACCGCGTGTAATTGCTGTCTTAAGTGCATTTTTAAATTGAGAAATTGTTAAACTCTCTGTCTGATTGATATAAATTTCCCCTATTTCCCCATCTGCAATACTAGCGCTATGTCCGGCAAAAAACAGAATATCCCAATATTGATTCCACAGTTGCTCATCAAGTTCTTTTCGTGTAGGTTGGACAAGAAAAGTAGTTTGAGTATCTGTTAAACCTTGCAACCAAGAACGGTCTTTATCAATATCAATACCAAAACTGTTACCGAGAATTGCTAAAATCTTGACTCTATCTGTGGTAGATTTTCGCACTACTTGAGGAGATGCATACTCATGATTGCTCAAAGCTAATTCAGCTTTCGGGTAATGCTCAAAAAAATCCCACAGATGCCAAGGTAATCGATGCAGTGAAGTTATATTTGTTTCAATAATAACTCTAATTTCATCATCTCGACTGAGTACAGTTCTTAACTGTCGTTCAATATTTTGGAAGGATTCAGATTTTAACCAAGCATTGATATGTGTTTGTAACTGATGACATACTTCATCGAAATCATTCACAGAAATATTGGTAATATCTTGTGAATGCACTTTTATACGTTGATTGCTGCCCAAACGTTGATGGATAGCTTCGTAGAGTAACTTCCATCTGCTGTAGAGTTTGGAAAGTTCTGGTATTGCTGGCAGACTCCCTGTTATTTTAAATAATTGGTTATTGTGCCAAAGTTGAGCCGTGACAACAGGAAATCCTTGATTTAAGTCTCCTCCCAACAAGCTGAAGATGACTAGCTTACTTATTTGTTGTTTATTGTTTGTCATTTGTCCTACCCTTCGGGAAGCCGCCCTCTGGGCGTCTATGTTGTTTGTCCTTATCTAATGACCAATGACTAATGACCAATGACTAAATAACGAAATTTTCTGTTATCTGGTGACTATCAAAAGTAACTTGGATACTAAAACATTCTCCTACTTCTCCATCAAAGCGTTTCAATTGTATGTAGTTATCTTGTTCTCTTGCTTGCACTTCCTGAATGATTTCTTCTGACTCTAAAAGCAAACCTAACTTGATATTAACAGGTAGATATTCTCCATTAGCAGGATGTAGTTGCACGCGAATACTAACTTGTTGTCTATCCTCTGGTATGAAGGCAACTAATAGCACCACTTTTTGAGACTCTATTTCCATTCCCAAATCAATCAGCTTGGCTCGTTTGATACTACCAACACTTAACCCAGAGCTACTTCTGAAATTAAAAGCTAGACTGTTGAAATTGAAAAGCAAAAATGTTTCTATTTCTTCCCAAGCATTATCGTATATACCTTCTAGCCAACGACTCAGATTCACTCGCACTTGCGATGATTGTGGTTGCTGCCGTTGTTGGTACAAGCGCTGCCGCCACTGCTCATTCTCTAGTAGCGCTCCCCAAGTTATAAATGGTACTGCCAATCTAGAGAAACGAAAAGAGGCATTGCCTAAGCGTTGCACAAGATTTTCTGCTTGCTCGGTGGATAATTGTGGTAATGGAGCTACAGCCGCTTTCATCTCTTCTCCTCTGCAAAATTGGTAGCTCAAAGAGAAAGCATTGAGGTCTTTTGTCAAATGCCGTGCATCTATACAATAAGTCCTATCCACTGAGTCATAGTGAGCCAGAGATTTTAGTTCTTTATGGGTTGTGTAACCCCAAATTCGTACCCACTCGCCATCCGGTTTGACTTGCACTGCTAAGTAGTAGTCTGCTGCCCAACTAGGAATATCTATCCATTCCTGAGGGACTTCTAACTCGCGATCGTCAATTGCTTCACTGGGGATCAACACGATTCGCCTCCCCTCTAGCAAAATTGCTGTGCCATTGACAAATTCCCAAAAAGCTGGAATACCAGGGAAACTGTACCAAACACTGGCTTGGAGAAAATCCTCAGTTGAGATCCAATCCAAGAAAGCATGGAGACAAATTTGATTTATGTAAGCGCACCAGCGACTACTAGACGTGGCATAAACCTGGCTTTGCTGCCAGGATTGCGCCTGAATAGTTGGTGATATTTCTAACAACCATTCTCTGGGATCTGCAAACGCGCAAGTCATTTTTACTACCTTGTGAAAACTAAGGATTTATGTTGTACTCACCATACTGGTTTCTCAACCATTCTTCCAAAGCAAGACTCATATCTTTAATTTGGTTGGAATTAACAGAAATATTCAAATCCTGGCTCCACTTAATCAGTGCTGCAAGTATTGATTCTCTACCTTTAACCAGTTTGCGAGACACCGTAGGCTGACTCATCTGCAACTGTTGCATAATCTGCTGCTGAGTCAGTCCCTGTTCGTAGTAAAGCTTAAGTACTTCTTGGGATTGTACATCTAGGCTCTGTAAAGCTTTTAACAAGACACCAGACATCTGAGATATTTGGTTTTGTCGATTTTGGACATCCTCTTCGGCTATCATATTAGCCATTGGTGAGTCAGAGGATGGGTCTGGCAAATCAAATGTTATTGTCGTGTCATCATTTTGCTTGAAAGCATTTAGAGATTTCACAGATGGAAATAGATAAGCACGCACGTAGAGAGCTGTTTGCGTTAACCACTGTTCAATTGTCTGAGCGTTGCGTTGCTCAGTAGGTTGAGTGATTTGGCTTTGGCGTTGGTGGTTGTAGAGGTTGGTAATAGCTTCCCAAAGTTGGCGATTCGGTTCTGGTAACTGACTGGTATTTCCTGGTTGGTTTTGGGTGTACAGTTCGTTGAAACAAGTCCAAGCTAAACGATATTGAGCAACTGCATTTTGTGATAATCCAGCTTCACTAAGAGCTTCACTAAGCAGCTTTTTGCTCACTTTGCGTAACAATGCCCAATTGCTGCAAATATCAGCTTCCTTGCGTTGACGTAGAATATCTTTCAGCCGACTGGGCATTGCCATGATGGCGTAAGCTTTTAAGCTAGAAGATTTTTCTGGGTTGAAGTCTTTAAGAATTGTTTCGACTTCTGCGATCGCCATTTGGAAGTAATCAGCGAGCATGTATTGGCTGAGATTAAATTTAGCAACTGTTTTTGAAGCAACCCAATAACATGGTTCTTGTAAATAAGCTAACAAATGCATTCTGGCAAGGTTATTAAACCCAGAGCGCCATTGCTTGTGCCAGTAAAGCGCCCAAAAGTTTTCTGATTTAAGTACTGATGACGAACGCTCCAAGTGATTTTGGATATTTCTATACAGTTTAGGATCGGTCAACCATTTGCTGAATCTGCCTCTTTCCATCTGCACGAATGTTGAAAACATATCCGTAATTTCTTGGCGAGGAAACATGAGCAATTAAAAATATAAATTGAGCGGAACGAAGTAACTAAGTAGGCGGGTACAGATCAACATAACTTTCTTTTGTCACTCTAGGCTGAGGAAAAAGAGAAAAAGTCTGACCAAAGGGATAAAAATAGATGATTGTGCAAAGTATAGCGGTTTTCACTTGAGTGAGAGACAATCAAATGTACTATAGAGTTCAAAGAAGTAAAATTTGTCACCCATGAAAATATACTCCATAGATTTGCGGCGGAAAATTACGGAAACTTATGAACGCGAATCTATATCTCAACGTAAGTTAGCAGAGCGGTTCAGAGTTGCCCCAAGTTTTATATATAAACTGCTCAAACAATACAGAGAGAAGGGGAGCCTATGCAACTATATATATTAACCAAGGGGAAAAGAATTACATCGGCTATCAGAGTAGTACATTGGTTAGATACAAATGTTAGCTTTTCTACGTCAAGTTGTTGAGCGCAAATATGAAACTATCAAAGGTATTTATATTTCATCGGGTTAGCAGTCTTTGGAAGTTGCTTAGCTATAAGTAAAAGTAATTTATCCCAGCCTAAAGGTTAAGATAGTTCAGCAAAAGCATGTATCTGAAGTTACCAAGTATTGGTACTCTCTTTCTTGGAAAAAACTTTGCGATTTACTGACCCTCTGACTTCTCTATGCCTTTACGCATCATATTTAAAAGCATCGTTCATCCTTACCTTAAAAACCCGCTACAAGGCTTAATTAGATACTCAACATGATGGCTAATTGACTGTGTAATTACTATTGAAAAAAACTGATTTTACATTCTCTTGTTATAAAAAACATCACATCTTAACAGTAAGTAAGCCTAAAGAAGTATAGATATAAATTTAGGAATAAATTAGTCAAAGAAAAAACAAAAAAATAAAATTTACGTAGGAATAATTGTAAATAAAGTGACTCAACCTAATAACAAGACTAACCTTCAAGAGGAAACGGATTTAGGGACTTTCATCGCTCAGGGTACTACTACAGACAAATGGCAAGTATTGTCGTACAGTGCTCCAATCCTACCTATACATGCCGCTCTACTTCGTACTGGTAAGATATTCTTTTTCTGTGGTTCAGGTAATGATCCCAATCGGTTAAATACTCCCTATGACAGCGTGGTCTGGGATGTAAGCAAGGGAACCTTTACCCGTCAAAAGCCTCCATTGGATAGTAATAATCAACCTATTGACCTTTTTTGCGCTGGTCACTCCTTCCGCCCTGATGGTATGTTACTGGTTGCAGGTGGAACTTTGCGCTATGACCCATTTTATGGTTCACCTTCTGCTCTGATGTTTGATCCCATTGCCGAGAAATGGGTCAAGATACCATCAATGAATAATGGCCGCTGGTACCCGACTGTGTTAACACTAGGCAGTGGTCGAATCTTTGCAGTGTCTGGGCCGGATAAAGATGGCAAGCTCAACAGACAACCAGAAATTTATTCTGCTTTCTTTGCAAATGGTTGGAACGCTTTTCCAACAACTAGTTCTATACCGTCATACGCACATCTGTTTCTGCTAAGTAGTGGAAAAGTTTTTTATTCAGGTGCACAGATGGGCGGAAACTATGGAGTGACCCCAAGAATACTAACTCTGCCAGAAGCATTTACGCAATCCATTTCAGAAAAAGTGGTGACAGGACTGCAAGCCTCAGGTTTCGGTGACCAAGCTGCCAGCGTGCTTTTACCACCTGCACAAGATCAAAAGGTTATGATTCTCGGTGGGGGTAGTGGTAATGCAGCAACAAACAGGGTAAATATTGTAGATTTAAAAGCTACTAACCCAACTTACGTAGCAGCAAAGCCTTTAAACTATGCCCGGATGCATCACAGCGCAGTTTTGTTGCCCGATCGCACAGTATTTGTTTGCAATGGTAGCAAAATGAATGAGGACACAACACAATCAATGCTGCCAGCAGAAATCTACAATCCAGCTACAAATACCTGGACAATAGTAGCTAAACAAAATGTCCCTCGCGTATATCACTCGGTGGCCTTGCTTCTGCCAGATGGTAGGGTAGTCACAGCTGGGGGTAACCCTCAACGGAGGGTCAATGAACTGCGATTAGAAATCTACAGTCCTGCATACATGTCGCGGTCACGACCAATTATTCAGAGTGCTCCTCAAACATTGACCTACGGCCTGCAATTTACGATTCAGACACCTCAGGCTGCGAATATTAAATGGGTTAGTCTTATTAGACCAATGGCAACCACCCATTCTTGCGATACAGAACAAAGGTTAGTGGATATACCAATTAATTCTAGGAACGCTACTTCTCTTAATGTCACAGTAACAAACAATCGAAACATAGCAATACCAGGCTGGTACATGCTTTTTATTAGTGACAATAATGGAACTCCCTCAGTAGCAACCTGGACACGAATATCTTAGCCTTACCTGTTTATGTTCACGCTGCTACCTGATAAGAGCTGATTCGTAAAGAAAATCTAAAGAGCATAGAAACTGACTAGGATCGGGTTATGGGGGCTTAAGCTTTTGTTTACAAATCAGATATAAAAGTCATTAATTCTAGGAAGGGAAATATGAGTTACAAGCTATCACGTCGAAAGTTTGGCCAGTTGGCACTTGCTGGAACTGTAGTATCTGGACTTAGTTATCTAACCAACAGAGCCTTGGCGGAAACACCAAGTTTAAATATTGTAGGTATAGGTTCTACCCCGATCATCACCACTGACCAAACGACTATTCCAGAGGTAAACACCACTGAATTAGATAGCACTGCCCCAGACAGTGTATCCACAGATATTAAGCCTGTAGGACTTGTTCTGCAATCCTTAATTACAGGAAAGGCTCAAGTACTTGCGGATAAAAGTACACCTCTATTAGAGCTTAATGAAATAGTGAGTGGCTTCACTTCTTTAAGCGATGGCACACTTGTTGTAGCCATTACTCCTATTACGACTAGTAGGAGACAGGCGACACCTACTCGCATTACATTTTTGGGTACGCCTGTAAAAACTTTGATAGTCTCAGGACTTAAACAGAATCAACAGCTTGGGAGCTTGTTAGGGACTAATGATGGACGACTCATCGGTCTAGTAGGTAAAAAGAATGGTACACCACCGATCAGATTGGTAGATATTGACCTTCAAACAGGAGAGATAAGTTCTATTAGTAAGGTTAAATTTCCGAACGATGAGCGGGTCAGCAATCTAGCTGAGTGCCCAGATGGAAAACTCTATACCTCTTTAGTTGGATTAAATGGTGATACAACTCTGGTGCAGCTAGATTCAAATCAAAAAAAGCCGATCAGACTGGGACAATTGAAAGTTAATGGTCAAGCATGGAATAATGGCTTACAAAGCTTAGTTTGCTCTGCAACCGGTCAACTCCTCGCCTTTGGAGCTATGAGGTATGAGACACCTAATGCTGTGTATAGCGTAGATAAGAACAGTGGAAACATGACTCGGCTACAAGACTTTGACACTACTCAGATTACGCGTGCTCGTGGTTAGAAGGAATTGAACTGATATCCAGCACAAAAAAGTGCCTAGCCCTCGTCTTTTCTTGAGGGCTTTTTATTGGCATTGATTGGTACAGCTTATTATTAAGACGTGAGTCTTCAACGGAGGCGCACCTACGGGAAGGGCGATCGCTAATAATTACTAATTAATAATTTATAATTCATAATTAAAGATATAGGTACAGTCGCTTGACTAAATCAAAAATTTAGTAGTCAATAAGACAGTGGAGAGTAGTGAGCTATCGCAGATTGTAATTATTAATTATTTTGACTTATTTTCTAATTAGTTATTCCTGGAACTTATCACCGATACAAAACAGCAGTAAGTCAAACAAATTCAGAATGATTTTGATAGATACCTTAGGGAGCATGTCAACTTTGCTAGAACAGATGAACTATTGAAGAGTGGCAGAATCAATGAAAATAGAGGAAGAAATC
>NZ_JAVRBN020000055.1:0-35585 GCF_034531305.2 Nostoc sp. ChiQUE02 | reverse complement strand
AGTTGGGCTGTTGAAGCGATCGCCCGTCTTGGAGGCTATCTTGAACATCGACATAAAACTCCTATTGGTATCCAGGTACTATGGCGAGGTTGGTTAAAATTGCATGACCTCTGTGAGGGTTGGCAGCTTGCAAAAGAGACTTAACGGGAAAAGTCAGGTTTTTGATTGGGTACACTGTGAACGTACTGGACAGGCTCGGCAAGTACTACCCAAAAATCGAATGTCGATGATAGCTTGACCTTTGACATCGCTTCTTGGTATCCATTTGGTACTTTTATGTCCTTGAGGACAAGTAACTACTTTATTATCCCAATCCACTACAAAATTAGTTGCATCGAATCCAAGACCTGCTTTTGCTTGCCAACTAGGGTCTGGTCGCACTGGCCCAATTATTTCTACGTCATAATCAGTTTTGCTATTAACCAAATACTCAGCAGCAGTATACCCACTATCCATTAAATGTTCTTTTGGCAGCAATGTTTTAAGAGCTAGTGCTTCATGAATCGGTGGGACTGCCTGCTCATCAGTAATAGTGGATAGCGTCGTGTGAACATTTGTAATGAAACGAGGGCTATTTTCGTCACAAATCTCCGTCATGTGTACTTTATAGCCAACCCAATTGACGCTGCGCTTGGAACTATAATGTGCTTCGACATCATGAGGAGAGTGAATTGCCAATGTTGATGGTGGCATATCTTTGACGCTACGCCATTTTACCAACCCATCTTCTTGTGGGGCATAAAATTGCTGTACCCAGATTTGACGAAGAGTTTCCACGGCAGGCAGTTGGCGTAACCAATCTGGCGATGTTGGTGTATAAATTGCTTCTAGTAGAGTTAATCCATCTGCGCCAATCGTACTGCCTAAAGCTTCTCGCTCTGAATCCAATTTAGGTAAGCGATAGTTTTCTACACGACGACCGTAGCGGTCAAACCAATCTGGTTGAATGTGGGCAGTTAACCACTCTGGCACAGCTACTGCTAAACTATCGAGGGCGGAACGCATTCCTTCCCCTAATGTTTCCAGTCGATTCAGGGAGCGGATTGCTGCCACCACATGAGTTGAATCTGTGCGCTGTCGTCGATGGGTTTTTAATAATCCTTTTGACTGTAACTGGCTCAAAAGTATGTCCAGTAGCTTTTGCTCCATACCAGAGTTCACCAACCGAGTGCGAAACTCGGATAAAATGGAGAAATCAAAGCCACTGTCTGTTAACGGTAAGCTTAAGGCATATTTCCAGTCAATTCGCGCCCGCACTGCGTCTGCTGCTTGTCGGTCTGATAAATTTTCCACAAACTGCATTACACATATTAGTGCTAGTCGCCAAGGGGACTCTGCTGGTTGTCCCCGTTGCGAAAACAACTCTACAAAAGCTTCATCTTCATAAATACTGCCCAATGTATCGCGTATCTGTAGGTAAATATTTCCCTTGGGAAAGGCAGCACGAGCTACCTGTACAGTTTCAACGGGTATGTCAGGTATATTTTGAGGATGTATCGACATATTGACTTATGCCCAACTGTAGGAATTTATTGTTGATCCTACTCCTTTTTGAGATGCCCTATTTGAATTCGCCAACAGTGTCTTAAAATCAATTTCACGCATTCTGTAATAAACCCAGCCTGATTTATATCCTCTTGTCTTTGCTGTCTGTTTATAATTAGAGTAAATAGACCCAATAGACTCAATTGATTTTTTAATAACTTCAGATTTTAAAGGGTTTCTAGTGTGTTCAAAATACTCTTTAACATCTATGTTTGGATTATAATCATATAAATTGGAACGGCAAAGTTTAAATTTTGATACGCTATGAGGTATGTTGACAGACAAAAAAATATATGATTCTGTTTTATAGTAAACATAGAAATCTGTCAAATCACCCTTTTTACTTAGACCATAGGTTTTGATAAAATCTTCTGTAATTTCCTTACCAGTAAACTCAAAGTGAGACTCGCCGAGATATTTATAAGTAAGCTGATATTTCTCGTTTTGTTTATCAGTTACTCTTTGATAAAATAAATAAGAATTAACATCTAAATCTCCAAAATAATTTAGTTCCTCAACAGCTAGATTATTTGGCAGTATTCTTGATTGTAATTGTTCCAGATTTGGAAACATTATACTTGAATTGATGTCTACTCTAATATATTAAATTAAAACTAGAAGGTTTATTAAAATTATTGAAAAAATTAATTTATTTAAATATATTCTCTGTTTATAAGACAGATAAAAACTATTAACAGGGATTAGAATAAAAGTAGTATTAAGTTGCTGAAACGTTCGCTTGAGAAAAAACACTTATAGTGTGGCAATGTCCAAAAAGAAATCAGCCAAAAAACAAAAATCAAATGGATTTGACAGCCAATTTGAACAATTAAGGATTGGGGAATTTTATCGCTTAATGTCCCAAAAATATGGGGTTGGTTGCGTTGTGATTAATTATTTAGCTCACCCAGCAACAGGTGATTTGTTCAAAGTAGCAACCTACGCATTACCGACCAGTAATGATTTACTGCCAATGGATAGAATTGTTGTGGCTGGACTTAACCCAAAAGAATCTATCGCATACGTTCGCTTAATTAGTATCCAGTCAGAATCAGTTTTAGCTGTCACGCACATGAGCGCTCCAATTATGGATGAGGTGGTAAATGTTAATACCAACGATGAGATAACGCTTTTTAGATAGTCATTAGCCAAGACAAATCAACCCGATAGCAAGGGCGATGCCGACTATGTTTGCGCTGACTACGTAACCAAAAGCCTGAAATCACGCCATCCACTCAGTCCATTGCGGCGCATCTGTCACCAGTTGAGCAAATTTGTCAGGGCTTGTATCCTCAAGCTCCAGCATTACACCCAACCGTTCATCACTCGTTAGTGTACTGAGTAATTCTTTCACAGCATCAACCCTGTATTCAACCCGTTCAATCGCCAGTCGAGCATAATATTTGACCCGCTCCCACCAAGAATCACTGAGTTCTGCATCTGTGTCCATACCCCCCCGATTATTATCTCCATCTTCATTAATGGGGGGTGTGGACGGAGCATTAATCCCATATTGAGACTGCATTCTAGCTTTATGTGCCGCCTGAAGCTCAAGTGATTCTTGCCGCTTCCGTTCCTTCTCTTCCCTCTGCCGTTGCCGATAATCCAGCACCTTCTGGATAAACTCGACATCAAGAGTATTGAGCCGATAATACCGAACTCGTTGACCATCCTCCATTGGTCGCCGCGATTCAGTGGACAGTCCGAGTTGAGAAAGATACTGCCCCAAAATCCACATCGGAGACTCCGATAGTGGGATGGTCAGATTGAGAATACCTTTAACGTGAGATGCGTTGCGTTTAGAGAAGTCAGCCAAAGCCTGAATCATCGCCTCGTCCCCTTTAATCTCAACCCCAGACATGAGATAGATCAACACTGCTCTCAGTCCCAGCCGATGACGCATCAACCAAGCCGTAGAAAGATTGCTCCAGTCTGTGCAGATAGCTAATCGCTCTCGTTCCGATTTATCCCGTTCGGCAACAATAGCTGGCGGTGGAATAAATTCTCGCCCCTGTTCATCAGTGACCATTTCCCCAGGCGCTGCTAATATTGCCTCCAGTGCGACAATCTTTTTAATTAAGCGTCCCCCGTCATCTTGCTCAACCAGTTCCGGGGTAACGCTCATGCCGTAAGTATCCTGTATGCGGAACTTCTCACACTCCAAAACCTCCTCCGGCTTGAGATAATCCTGATGCTGCCTACTGGTGTAAGTCCTTCTGTCAATATCTTTGGCGTTAGCAACTTTACGGTAATGTTCCTCATCAATGGCAATACCCGCCGCCTTCATCCACCGCGAAGTCCCTTCATCACTACCGTTGCCCAAAGGAATAATTGTATTGCCCATTTCCTCCAGAAGCGATCGCAAATCAGCCCGAAGATTATTGATCGACCAATTGCGCTGTGCTTCAATTTGGCAAGAGGCATCCAATGCCCAATCCTTCTCAGCCCCACGTTTGCCCGTTTCTCGGTTAATGCGGATGAGAAAGGCAGTCATTTCATTCTTCTGGAGAATCTTTTCCTTGATGCGTCGGGCATTGGTTTCGGCGTAACCAAAAGGAGGGTGCGGTGCCACCCAAACATACATCGGCACATCTGGACGATACCGCCATAACTGTTGAGCGCATTCTGTAGCCGACTGCGAGACAGCATGAAACACGCCAAACACGGCATCAAAATGATAGCTGGAAATGTCAACCCCTGAACTGAGACTGGGAGTAATTAAAAAAGCATCAATATCCTTAATGGCAATATTAATCTCCCTAATGAAAATCACATTCTCTTCACTGCCACTGTTTTCTGAATGAATAGCCCACACCCGTAACTTGCGGTCTTCTGCTGATTCCGGTATATCATCATCAGGCGTATCTATCGATGTCCCATCATTCAAAGCGCGTTCCAACTTTTTGATGAAGCGCTTGCTGTCGCTGACCATCATCAGTTTTTTACCCAGCATCAACTGAGCGTGGAACTCTGCAACTATTGCACTACTGTTTTTACCTTCGTACCAATAAACCTGACGACCACCAGAGCGGTATTCGTTTTTGATGATGTAGGGTTTTTCGCCAGCCGGTCGCATTCGCATGAAGAACTCAATGGTCAGGTCATCGAGGTGAGCATCTGCTAAAACAACCAGTTTAGCATTGTAAACCAGATACTCCAGCACTTCCAGGATAGCCCCCCGGTGTTCTTTGCAAGTTTTGGACTTGAGCAAGTGGGCGAGATACTGGCAAGCTTCATCAATAAATAAGATGTCATAAGCCTGTAAATCATTCGCCATCTTATACAGTGAGTCTACCGTGATGCTGAGAGCCTTTGCTTTAGCCCAGTCACCGCAGGATATGGCAGAGTACATTGCAGTTTGCAGGCGATCGCTCAAATTCTTCAAAAGAGTAACCCGATGCCCATTGTTCAAAAAGCTCAAGTCTGGGTTATCTCTTCTAATCATCGCCAAGATTTCAGTTTTACCTGTGCCCATGTCGGAAGCCAAACCCACTAACCCCGATTGAGGCAGTGAGCGGATGACTGTGGAAAGATAGCGGGTATTGACTATCACATCGGGTTTAAATTTGCGAAGTCCCCTGGCACGATTCACGAAAAACCTTTGGCTTAACTCGCTGATTCTTAAGGCATCAGCAATCATCGTGCTGACTGCTTTATCAGCTTTTTTCCCCAAAGCCACAACCCAATCGTCAATTCCTTTTTCTGGCCCAGGCAACAGCGCCACTTCGCATTGACAGGAAAGGTGGAGAATTACTTGACAGGTGCGGCGAGTAGCAGCAAAAATCTGCTGTTTGGTTTTGGGCTTGCTTTCGTAATCGAAGAGAATGACAAACTTACGCTTCTGTTGAGCCATTGGGACTAAATCAGGGTGCAGGTATTCCAAGTCTTCCTTGCCGACGCGCCCGTTCCAGATTCCAGGGAGGGCGATCGCTACAAAGCCTAAAGTTAGGAGACAAGCAGCCTTCTTCTCTCCCTCCGTAAGGCATACAGGGATTTCGGGGTGAGCCATGACCCAAGCCCAGAATCCTAAAGCTTCACCATCTTCGGTAATGATAATATGTTCTGGCATCGGCACGTCATACCGCAGGGCTATCAACTTCCAGATGTGTAGGGGGACTCTCAGATATGTGACACGGTTGGGAGTTTTTGGGGGTGACTCGTATTTAACTGGCTTTTGAGTTTGTTCTTTGGTGTCCTTGTCCCATTCGAGCCGAGGATAATCTGGTTTCATCCGTCCCCAGTCCATCGGTAGCCAGTCATTGAGAGGGTCAAGTCCACTAACCCACCATGCACCGGACTCTAAATGGGCATATCTTTTCAAGTACCCGTCACGCAGTCGCCCATCGTTGCGTCGAGTGGTTTGGGGCAGGGCATATAAAAGGTACTCATATACTAAAGAACCACTTAGAGAGCGGACATTCAGGGCAGTGAGTTTGGGGTCAACGGCGGAATTGACCACCCATTCATGCCAATGGTTAGGAGCTAATTCACTGTTCTGATTCTGATGTGTATCAATTGTGTGGCTCAAATGATCAGCATCATTTTGGTTTGAGGAGTCACGTAAATTTAGATAATGCTTTGGTAATTCATAATGAGAATTGATGAAGTGATTTTTAGGTACAGTTTTGAAATCAGTTTGTTTTTTGAAAACTCCTTTTGAGGTTGGTTCAGAAGTATTGGGTGTTTTAGGTAAGCCATAATTAGGATCTAATAACCGACGACGTTTTGCTTCTCCCATGATCTGACTCCTTTTTGATGAAACAAGGTAGTACAAAAGAACTAAGAAGTTGTGATTGTAAATGACTTAGAAAAAATCAATTGCACGAAAAATTGATGCTGTCAGCCAGTGAATCTGATATAGAATCAGGGTTGACAGCTTTTTTGAAGTGCTATTGTTTCTCTGCTCAGATTGAAAAAATCAGAATTATCTGCTTCCGCCTGTGTGTGGTCGGAATGTGAGATTAATTCGCGTGCTAACAACTTTGTTGGTTTTAGGAACCTGATGCAGATGTGTGGACTGACAGCCTGGGTGCATCACAAGTAAGCTCCCGTGTTCCAGCCAGAAATCTGTTGCTTTGCCATTTCTCGGTTTGATTTGGAATTTGCGACATGACCCCAGGCTGACTGATGCGATCGCTGGATTTATACCCATTGATTGCTCATTGTCTGCGTGCCAGCCGATTGAATCCTGTCCACTGCGGTATTGATTTCCAATGACAATGCGGAACTTATAACCAGTTAGCGCAGTGATTCTGTCTCGTAACTTAGCCAGATTGTCTGTCCAAGTCAGGGGTTTCAAAAATACGCTGTTCGAGTATAGGTAATCGCAGCCGTAGTCCCCGTAAATGCACTCCAGACGGGGAACAGGAATTGTTTTACCCGCGATTCTGATTTGGTTCTGCTGCCACTTCAGTTGTAAACAGTGTTGGTAGAGTTCGTTTGCAAGTTCCTGAGTTAAGAAATCGGGGTAATAAATGATGGGTAAAACTGGGGTTGATTCCTGAAACAAATTGAGTTGTTGCATGGTACTTTTCTCCCATTCAAGAAAGTATTCTGAAGATAATTGCTGTCAGTTTTGACCAGTAGAGAAAACCTCAATCAATACACTCTCTGGATATAAACCAACTTTTCCAAAACGTGGGTCATGAATGCGTTCTATTTCTATTCCTTGTTTCCGACACAATGCGCTTGCCTTTCTGCCTTTAGTACCCGCTTCTTTTACCGATATTTCTAAACCTTGAAGATTAGCGAATCCAACAACACTATATTTATGTCCGCATGGGGTGTTTACTCTGTCTTGTTCAACTTCAACTGCTTTGAGTCTCGCCAAGATTTGAGTTTGTTGCTGTTGTTGCTCCAATAAATATTGTTCTTGCTGTGCCATCTGTTGGGCGATCGCAGCGAGTAACTGTATTTGTGTCATCGCTGTTTCGGAAGGATTGGTAGGTTTAGTCCAGCCCAATTTGTCCTGAATCCATGCCCGAATGCCGATGGTGTTGAATGAACGGCATACCAATCTGGCTTGTTTAGTGCAGTATCTACCAGCTTCGTAAGCGTAGTACTCTAAGATAATTGCGATTGCAGTGTCGGGGATACCACTGGTTCTCCAGTCAGTTAGGTTCGCGGCATCAAAGCTTTGTTGCATAAGCATTTGAGCCAGTTTGGAGGGTTCCAGGTTCGCACTCTCTAATGCTTTACCGATAGCTTTATCACTAACCCCAGCCAGTCTTGCAGTTGCCCGAAGGCTAGCTTTCGCTTGACCATTAGTGTCAACTTCAATCTCTTGTTTTATCTGTTCGATGATTTCGACGATTTCGATTTGTGACATAAGTTTATTTGTGTGATTAGAAAGAATTAAACATTTACCCGCACCAAACTTTTCTCACCAACTAATGAGAAACGATTCGATATAGTTGGTGTCTTAATTAACGTTGGTGACATCAATTCAACAAGGTAAAACCAAGAATCATGCACCAGCGCAATCCCCAGAATCAGCCGTTGTTTTGTTCCTTTATCGTGAGAGCAGAGGATCACTCTTTCGCCCAAAACAAAAGTAGGTTTTTGCACGTTGAGGGTTTCTAACTCTCCAGTGGCGATAATTTGGTTTTGTGTAGCGTGGAGTATTTCATTGCGGCAATCAATCGAATAAATCCAACATTCGTGTTTCCATTGCATCCCACAGCAGTAACCGAATGTTCTTGTTGTGCGGAGAAAAACTCTCTGTAGTAAATTAACTGCAACAGGCGGAATTGTTTGTCCCCAAGGCGGGGAGAGATACCAACTTGTTTGAAGTGCATTAATATGGTCAATCATGCTTGTTTCCCTAATAGGTAATTAATCGCTTCAACATCAAGAGCAGCAATACGTTTTTTAATGGATTGTGGGGGATTGTCAAAAAACTGTTTTAAATCCCATTTCCGAATTTGGTAATGTCTGGCAGAGCGTCTTGTAGCTTTGAGCCATCCTCTTTTTACCCACCTTGTAACAGTTGAGAAATTCAATTGAAGAACTTGAGCAATTTCTTTGCAACAATAGTTATCAAGAGTGGGACGGGCTGAATAACCTAAGTTGTTTAACTTCAGGTAAATTGCAACTGGTGTGCGTTGATATCCTCGCCTTTTTAGGATTGAAGCTATTTGTTTGACTGTATAGACTTCAGCTTTCGCCTCAATAATTGCTAGTTCTTCATCAGTCCATTTGATACTCATAATCTCACCTCTGATATTGATGCAGGAATAGAATGTGTGTCAGCTTGTTCTGGTACAATCCGAGCGCTGATTGATTCAAAGTCCACTTGAAAGATGTTCATCTCAGTCTGCATTTCTCCAGTGTTGTAGCGCTCTACGATATGCTGTTTGATTGCGTATTCATCAAGTCCATCAGGAATATTTAGGTGTGCTTCACTTGTGATTTTTTCAACAACTATAACGATGGCTTTTATGGCTAATTCCTATCTGATTAATTGAGGATTCAGAAATAAAACTTTTTCTGAATCCTGTATGCTGATTTACACTGCTCCAGCTTTTGCAGTTTGTAACTGTTGCATCCATCCGTCGATTGCCGTTAACTCATCAGTACCGTTAATAACAGCATCAACCACTTGGTTACTCGGCATTTTTGACATATAAATAGATGGGTTCAGAAGGGTTGCATAAACCTAGTTTGATTTCAGTAACCATGTTCACCTCGGTTAAAGTTTCATTGATTGGTGTTCTGTGTGCAATAATGGGAATTCTGTAGCGGGAGAAGAACTTCCGTGCGTTCACTTGAATAAGCGGCACTCATTCAGGTGAACGCTTTTCTACTAAACAGAAGGTTCTCGATTACGCTCTAATTCCCATTGCAGATAGGTAAGCGCAGTGCTAGCATCAGCAATGTTTAAATCAGGTTGATATCCCAAGCCCAATAGTTGTTTGTAGTCTGGGTGCGTAGCAATAAGGGATATCAGGGTTTGAGCTTGTTCAACTAACTGGTAGAGATTGGGGTTAGATATTTCAATACCAAGCCGTGAACATAAATCCTCAGCTTTAACACCTATTGTCCCTGGCTCAATCTCGGTTTCTAATTCTTCAAGTAGAGATTGAAAATTCGGATGTTCATCGTTGATTTCAACCTCAAATAAATCTGCACTCTTTGTAACAGTGGTTGCCCAATCTGGTAAAGTTTGTGGAATCGTCTTCGCGTAAAGTTTCATAATTTTCTCCTCTGGGACTAGTAACCTAAAAATCCTCGGCAATCTCCAACAAAAAGCCGCGCCCCGTATTCTGTACTTGCACCAGTTCTTTATCTAGCAGAGTTTGAATCACTGAATCGGAGAATTGGAATTGCAAACGGTGCAGAGGAACACAACCGCCACAAAGCCGAATCGAACGCAGCAAATGATTGGCTCTACGGTCAAAGCTATTTGTAGAATTAGCCATTGTTCGCACCCTTAGTTAATACGGTTAACTGTCTGTTGAGAATGCTTATCTGCTGTTGATAAAAGTCAATTTCAGCAGTGATTTGGTGGAATAATTCTTCTGGAGAGAGCGGTTGGATTTGATCCTCTTTCAAGTACGATATTTCATCAGAATTCTTATTAGGCATCAGCGCATAACGCCAGCCATCATCAAATTGTTCAGCCAACTCTGTACCCAAAGGATAGTAATAAAGTCCCAGTATGATGCCCTGTTGTGTACGCTGTTCCAAGTTAAAGCGAGGGTAGGGCCAGTGTTGAGGGATCGAGATTGTGGGTTGCATAGATGAATAGGTGAATGAAGGGACAATGAAGCTCTTTAGCAGAGGAGCGGAGGAGCAGAGGAGAGATTTGTACAGATTCTTTCCCCTCTGCACCCCTGCCCCTCTGCACCCCTGCCTCTTTACGCTGTGACTAACTCCGTTCTCTCCAGCAGCCGTTGCAATTTATCGCCAGTTAGCTGTTCTAATGGCTGATCTAAAAAATATTCATCAAAAATGGATTTACTATCAGTAGACACGTCCACCATCGACAGCGATCGCACAGCATCAAACACGGAGTTAGAATACTGCTGTTGGACTGAATAACGCCTCTTCACCCACCAGTTCCCGTCAGTGCATCCGACTTGCCCCAGTTTCACGCCCTTGTTGTTGTAAATGCCATCATCGAGAATTTCAAACCCGTAATTCTGGCACTCGTTGAAGATATGCGCCATGATTTGGTTTTCAGTAGTGGAAGAGGACAAGGAGCAGGGTGCGGGGTGCATGGGAGAGAATCTTTCCCCTCTGCTCCCTGCCCCCTGCACCCCTGCCTCTTCCTGCACTGGCAGTGTGCCATCTTTGTAATGAGTGGTGCGATTCGTTGATTAGTGAATCACGGTAATCAGTCCGTAAATAACTAATCCAGCCCGACAGCAGATTACTGTCATTAAGGCTGAACTCTCGGTCAGATGCAAGTGAAAGCCTTGCCATTCAGACTCAGAATTGACTCCTTACCTGCCCACACCGAACAAGCTCGGTTCTTGCAGAGTGAAGCTGGGAACAGGGCGCAATCAGACGACCGTTGCGGGTTGACACTGGCGCTAACAGGGAGTTCCTACGATGAAATAGAGCCTAAAAAAGCGACTTATACAAGGGCAGGGCGCAACACAAAAAAACCCTGACCTCATTGGAGTCCATTCCCGCCGAATCATCGCTCAGAAAACGGCAAGAGTCTAGGGAATCCAATAGTCGAAGTGGCTACATCTAACGGAACAATCAATCTCTCCGAGGGAACGAATAAAAACGATTTGGGAGTCTTGGGGCAGTCGAACCCCAGGTAGGCTAGACGAGAAGCGGAATCCTCACAAGTCGGGTAGGACAGACCGTAATTGGTCTGAGGTGTTCAGAATACACAAACTAGAGAAGAGAAAATGATTAGACACAGTTACAAAACTAGTGAATCTTGGAGAGCTTTACCGTGGAAGAAATTCCGCCGAAATCTTCTCCGCCTTCAAAAGCGCGTGTACAAAGCGGTTCAAGTTGGAGACAAGCGGAAAGCTAGGTCACTCCAAAAGCTTATTCTAAAATCAACCTCGGCTCGATTTCTTGCAATTAGACAAGTATCTCAGCTAAATGCTGGTAAAAAGACGGCTGGTATCGATGGGAAAAAATCGCTCTCATTTGAAGAACGCTTCAACCTTGAAGAATTACTAAAAATGAATAGTGGAAACTGGAAGCATCAAGGATTACGGGAAATCCCCATCCCCAAAAAGGACGGGACTACCAGAATACTTAAGATACCTACCATCGCAGATAGAACTTGGCAATGCCTAGCAAAATATGCACTCGAACCAGCACACGAAGCCACTTTCCACGCCAGAAGTTACGGGTTTAGAACTGGGCGCTCTGCCCATGATGCACAACAGTACATCTTTACCAACCTTAACTCTTCCTGCAATGGAATAGAAAAACGAGTTATTGAACTCGATATCGAAAAATGCTTCGACAGGATTAACCACTCAGCAATAATGGATGAACTCATTGCCCCCAAAGGCTTAAAACTCGGTATCTTCCGATGCCTCAAGGCAGGGGTCAATCCAGAATTCCCTGAACAAGGAACCCCACAAGGGGGAGTGGTCAGCCCATTACTAGCTAACATCGCACTCAACGGGATTGAGAGTATACACAGATACACCAGGACAAAAGGACGCAAAATCACTGATAAAACCTCAAAGGAAGATATCAGAGAACCATCAGTCCGATACGCGGATGACATGGTTATTATACTCCGACCCGAAGATGATGCGACAGAGATACTTGAAAGAATCAGCGAGTTCCTCCGCAAACGCGGAATGAATGTAAGCCAAAAGAAAACCAAAGTTACCGCCGCGACAGATGGGTTTGATTTCCTCGGCTGGCACTTCAAAGTCCAGAAAAACGGAAAGTTTAGAAGCACTCCCTCGGTGGACAACTTCAAAGCATTCCGTAAGAAAGTAAAACACATCGTCAACAACTCGAATTATGGTGCTACCACAAAGGCTGAGAAATTAGCCCCGGTAGTTAGAGGGTGGAGAAATTACCATAAGTTCTGCAAGATGGACGGGTCTAGAAACTCGTTATACCACATCGAAACAAGAGCTTACACGGTATTTAACAAGGAAACCAAGCAAAACCGCTATTCTAGCAAGAAATTACTAGACAAAGCATTCCCAAAGGTTCCTCACTCCGAAAACAAACACACTTCTGTCAAGGGAACTAAATCACCTTACGACGGAGATACAGCCTACTGGAGTAAACGTAACAGTAAACTCTATGATGGCGAAACTTCTATTGCTCTTAAGAAGCAAAACCATAGATGTGCTTCCTGCGGCTTAAAGTTCATCGATGAGGAACGGGTTCACCTGCATCACATCGACGAAAATCACGCCAACTGGAAAAAGAATAATCTTGAAGCAATTCATGAGAGTTGCCACGATTACAAGCACATGAGCAAAGGCGCAAGCTAAGAACATCGGGAGCCGTGTACACGGAAACGGGTACGCACGGATCTAACTGAGAGGTGCGGGGAATAATATCCCCCATCGACTCAACCCAGATGAAGCGATCGCAACGCATTAGAGTGTTGGCACGGAATACTTTTTTATCATTGACCGTAACTACCCAGCGTTGGGTTAAATGGTTATCGTCATGGCTGATGTTGGCTATCAGTTGATTACCAGCGTAATATTCGTGATGGTCAAACGAGATTTCGACTATTGTGAGGGGTTCGGGAGCTACGGCTTGGGCTTGGGTTGCGATGTAGCTGTCGAGTTCGGCTTGGGCGAGGGCTTGGTTATCAGGAGCAACAGGGGCGAGTTTCTGAATCTTGCTGGCTTGATAATTAACAATGGCGGAAATCCAGGCATCCTTACAGCGTTTGTCGCTTACTTCGACTGTGCAGGCGATTTCGCTGTAGATTTGCTTGAGTCGGGCAATAGATTTCAGTTGCAGCTGTTGATAAGTGTAGATAGCGTGAGTCATAATTAGTAGGTTCTTCAATAGGACTAGAGAAGCGCTTCAGATTACCAGTCCAGGCGCTTTCTCTATCTCTATTAAATCAAGTTAATTTGTAGCTGTCAAGTTGGTTTGTAGTTTTATTTTTGTAGTAGAATTTTGTATAGATGAGTTCGGAGCATCCATTTATGAAGTTAAGAGAGTCTCTGGGATTAACCCAGAGGCAAATTGCTGAAGTTGTGGGAGTAACAGATCAAACTGTTTCTAACTGGGAGCGAGGAGTTAATTTGCCACGACTTACTCCTATACAGACAGCAAAATTATGTCAAATCACCCGGCTATCAATTGAAGAGCTTGCACAATTGTTTAACCAGTAAAGCAGAAATGATCACTGGTTAAACTATTAACTCGCTAGATTTGTCATCCTTTGTGCAATAGGAGTGATCGCATTTACCTTTTTCCTTTCCTGTCTAGCCACTTATCGCCTGCTTACTAGGACTTTAAGTGGGTAGATACGGGGATATTTGAAGTAGGGAGTGATGTCTGAATTTGTACGTGGATATTGTTTAGCAGTACGTAGTTTCTTAACGAATGATAGTCGTCCATCGCTAGATGCTTCTGGATTAAAACTACAGGAACACCTAAGTTTAATTGAAGCCAGCCTAAAGCGGATAGCTAAAAAAGAGGCTTACTAAAATAAGCTCAAACAAATTCTGAACAAAATGCTGGAACAAACAGCATCTTTATTCACTCCAATTACTGTTGCTTACCATTGGGTTCATCAAGCCGTAGAGATTCTTGATCAATATGTTCAAGACGTTACCCAAGGCGAAGATAAATTTGGAATTCATACTACTCCCCTTCCTCAAAATTTTGCGCTCGCTCGTAATTTTTCACTCAGCTTAATCCACAAATGTTTTAGCTTTTCTTAGTGCCACTCTGCTAAGAGTTGCTATGTTTTTTGTTTTATGCAACAAATCCGTATGTTTTTGTCAATCAGCCAAGTCATTAATGTACTCACATCCGTCCTAGCATCAGCAGCTTGGGGTACTGGTTCGATTCTTTTAGTAGAACTAGTAAGAGATGTATATCATGTGCTATCTCACCAATTCAATTGGCTCTATCGACAACATCACATATGGCATCACAAAGCTTTTCATTCAGACTTTTCAATTGTCAGTGAAGATCTTTATCGTCAGTCGCACTGGCATCACGATGTTCCAGAATCAGTTCTTATGTTCGTAGTTTCCTGTCTCTTCCTCGTAGCAGCCTATGCTTGCTTTCCAGACTGGGCTACTTTACTAGGTGCACTTTACGGAATATACTATACAACTCGCAGCATAATCTGGGCAGTAGCAAGAGGGTTGGGTTGGAAGTGGGCAGAGGAAACAGATCCCAACCACAAGCTTGGGCAATTTCTTGAGCCTCCCACTAAATGGACAGTTAACAAGTCCTACCATTGGCGACATCACTTTGAGAATCCTCAAGCATATTTCTCTGGTGTTTATACTCTTGTCGATAAGCTGTTAGGAACAGCAGTTTCTCTACAAGGAAAAACGGTTGCTGTCATGGGTGCGGAGGGAGCATTGGAACAGGCACTAATAAAGCATTTGATTGAAGTAGATGCTCGGGTAATAGCGTTAACTTCATTTCAAACCGGGCCAATCACTATTGAAGTTGCAGACAAGCTTTTAGCTCTAGAAACTATTTCCTGGCAAGTGGAGTGTGAGCAGGATTTATCAAAGGTGCTGGAGCAAGCAGATGTGCTTGTGTTGAATCATGGCGTAAATGTTTACGATCAGAGAACAGAGCAGGTTGTGATGAAATCTTTCGAGGTCAACACTTGGACTTGTTATTACTTACTGGAGCTATTTCTTTCAACCGTTCGCATTAGTGAAGATATTGCCAAAAAAGAGGCTTGGGTTGTCTGCTTTGAAGCAGAAATTGCTCCTGCACAAAGTCCTCTATACGAGTTGAGCAAGCGATCTTTGGACGAATTAGTCACTCTGCGTCGACTAGATGCACCTTGCATCATTCGTAAAATTTTGCTTGATGGTTTTCGCAGCAAGAGGTCAGTCACAAAGTACCTGTCCGCTAATTGGGTAGCTAAACAGATCATTAGTGCAGTCAAACGTGACATTCGCAATGTAATCATCTCATATTATCCTTGGAGTTACATCGTGCATCCAGTGCGTGAGTTTCTTGTTTCTAATTACTTCAGAACCGAAAATAGCTAATGCAGCAATAGCGTTCACTATGGTAGTAAATCCACGTAAAATTAGGGATTTTGCAAAAGCCGCAGGTAGATTAGCAAAGACAGATATTATTTTGACATTAGTAGGATAGGTTAAAGGTATTACTGTCCCAAAGAATCTCAACATCGTCCGATAACTACCACTAGTGCTTGTTCAACAGGAAATTCCCAACATCGTAACTCGACCGCTCATCGATAACGTGGCCAGGATTATTTAGTTAAATTGCCGCATTCTTGTAGAATTTATCTGCGTAACAGGCATTGTAGTAGTGATAGGATATCAAGCATGGACTGATTGTCGCTTTTGAGTTGTGGTTGTGAGAAGATGTTTTAAAAGTCAGAGTCAGCTAAAAATTATGCAAGTCGTCGAACCATAATACGAATCAGTACATAGAATCGCATTGACCACTGCAAATAAAGCCACATTCCGTGGACGATCACCGACTTTTCCTGATGGAAATTCTCCTGCAATCAATTCCAACTGTTAAAAATTTTTAAACAACTGTACAACATCCCTCCATTGGCGATGCCCGACTCATGCCATTACTGCGGGAGTGGGCATTAAAGCTTTAGTCCTTGCTCCGCATAGCTTAAAACTTTTCTTAGTGCCATTCATTGCTGTATCAATGACAATATTAGTGAAACTTGTGGTTCATCACATTGGGGTATTTTTTTTGCAGTTAGTCCTTTAGTTGTATCTAGAACCATATCTGCATCTTTTTCTTGTTCCAAAATCCATTTTTTTTCTCCAAGTTTTATAAAGTGAACTTGTTTGTCAAAAAGATATTCCGGATCTCCACGCTCTTCTATATTTCTCTTCTTAATTCTTTCAAATCTAATATTATCATCAGCATTTAAAAATATTGAGAATGTTGATACGCCTAAATTCTCTATTCTTTCCTTATATCTGATAGCGTGTACACCGTCAATTATAATTGGTTGATTTTCTTTTTTAGTTAGAGACGAATATGCTGTTCTCGTTTCAGATATAAAATCATATCCGGGTATGTTGGCTTGTCCATTCTTAAATAACTGATAAAAATTAGATATGAATAATTCTATATCGAGAGCTGAGGGACTATCACACTGAGGTGCTTCTCCATATTCATCAGAATATTCTTTTGCTAATTCATCTAAATTAAAGAAATAATTATCCATTGACAGAATAATTCCGTTTAATAACGGTGCAATCAATTTACTAAAATCTGTTTTACCTGACCCTGTAGGCCCAGCAATCAAATATGTTTGTATCATCTTCGGTTATTTCAAAAAAGTTCAGGATATCTAAAGGATTCTAATGAGTTGAACTAGTAAGTTATTTTTGGTTATGACTTTCTGTCTTTCTGTATAGATAATACTTATAATGTAGCATTCACTTCCGATTGTTCGACTAACTGCTGAAATTATTGTTTTGAATCGCTTGATGGATACAAGAAGCTATGTATTCTACGTGTTCATCAGTATAATGTTCATTTAAAGGTAAAACCAGAAGATTTTTTAGTCCTTCAAATGCTCCAACAAATCGCTTTGGACTATAATCTAAAGCTTCAGGGCGCGCTATGGTAAAAGGAAAGCGAGAATTCCCAAAGGTGCGCTGTTCCCGGAAAATCTCGTATTGAAAAGTAGGCTTTTGGATGTATCGAGGCAAAGAGACAATTCCTTTTTCCTTCAAGCTTTCCCCTAAACCTACAGGGCCACCAGGTATCACTTGGTCATCTACCCGCAGACAATATCTCCAGTAAGTATGAATATTTCGGGGATTAGTCCAGGGTGTTTCAATTCCAGGTAAACCTTTGAGCTTTTTCGTTAATTGAGTAGCAACAGCACAGCGCAGCTGTATAACTTCAGGTAATTTAGATAGTTGTGCAGCTCCCACTGCTCCTTGCAACTCACTCATACGATAATTAAGGGCTAAAAAGTAATGTTCAGGTCGTGGATCATCGTGGTCCCAAGCCTTATTTATAAACAAACACATTCGGCGAGCAAAAGCATCATTATTGGTAATTACTATCCCACCCTCGCCAGTAGTAATATGTTTAGTTTGTTGTAAACTGAAGCAACCAATATCTCCTATAGTACCAACTAATTGATTATTATGTTTAGCTAAAAAAGCTTGGGCACAGTCTTCAATTACTGGAATACCACGTGATTGAGCCAGATCTATAATTTCATTCATATTGCAAGGGTTGCCAAACAGATGGGTAACAATGATTGCCTTGGTACGCTCACTCAGACAAGGCTCAATTGTTTCCGCAGTTACATTCCAGGTTCTAGATTCAACATCTGCAAAAACTGGAATTGCTCCTTGATAAAGAATCGGTGTTAGCGCTCCCATATCTGTGATTGGAGTTGTGACAATCTCATCACCTGGTTCTGGGTTAATAGTAGCAATTGCTGAATGTACTGCTGCCGATCCCGACGAGCAGGCATAAGCATACTTTACACCTAGTAAGTCAGCAAATTGCTGCTCCAATTTCTTAACAAAAGAACCATAAGGAGCTGCTAGTGATCCGCTTCGGATCACCTCTGTCAAGAATGTTAACTCTGCCTCACCTAAAGTGCGTCCGGTGGTATTTTCATCTGAGGGTAGCATCAGAATTTTATCCTGAAGAGGTAATGGATCAGCCATATTTGTCTTTGCATTTATTTATAAGATTGTTCTGAAGCAAAAGTTTATGCTGTCAGAGCTTGGCAATATTACCATGAATTTCAAATATTGTTTAAATCATGAAACACTATTAGATAACTATGTAACCCCTCCATCTCATCCAGCCGTTGCTGTAACTGGATATTTTGCTCTTTCTGTTGTCTGTACAGGTTTTGCAGAGATTGGATTTGTTCTTGTACCTGAGCTTGATCTCTGACAGTGGCTTTTGACTGTAATCCAATTCTCAATTCCTGGGGAAGTCGCTCTAACTCCTGCTGATGTTGCTCTTTGAGTACAGCAGCGATCACTTCCGCATATTCTGCGGGGTAAGTGCGTTCTCTTGGGTATGGAACGGTTGGAGCATCTAAATCAGCATTGTTGATTAACAACCTCTCGCCATCAGCAAAGGTGGCAATCTGTTGCCAATGATTTAGTGCCTCTGCTTTAATCAACCCGGATTCACCATAAACGAGAGTGCGATTGTAATGAAACAGTGACTAATCAGCAAATCAATTTAAGCGAGAAATTGCTTTTATAACGTTCAAAGCAAGTATTGAGTAAAAAGCTTTAATTTGCTTAAGCAAGCTCTATCGCAAATCTACAGAGACTGCTATAGTCAGTCTGGAATCCGGTTCTGTACATTTGTAGCTTTATATAAGCACTACCTAGACTAAGATCATGCAGATTAGTATCCCAGACCAACTAAATAAACGCTTTCATACAGCTTACGCTTTGCGAAGGCTGAAGATAAGTCAGTTTGTGGTGGGAAAATTGAGCCATACCTGAAAACTAATAAGGTGCAATCATCTTCTCAAGCCATCTGGTAATAGTAATACTACACCATAAAGATTACGTAGACGAAATTTATCTACGTAATTTCACTGTCAAAGAAGAAACTTAACTAAATGACTGATAAAATTGCCCCACCCGATCTTAAGCAGGCTGAAAGTTTATTAGCCGAACTCTTTGAAGAAGTAAAAATAAATGAAGGTACATTACGAGGTATTGAGTCAAACTTAGGCATGGGTGCAACGACAGTTGAAAGTTTGAAAGAAACCAAAGTTAGCTTTGGCAACCCCAGAGATAATTTGATATTACTTACCGAAGAAACCTTTAAAGAAATTGGGGTGGAATTAACCGACGCTTATCGGCAACAGATGCATAAGGTTGACTTCTATTACATGACCGTTGCTGTCAATTTGTATCCGAGACCAGGCGTGAAGTTTTGGCGGCTGTACTGTCAGCTTGACTTCAGTCCTAAAGGTACGTATGAGCCACTGGTCAAGACCATGTTCCCTCAAAGTGATTGGCAATCTCTGATCAAATTAGGGACTGGCATAAATTTGGGTTTGAACGCAAACCTTGATTGGAGTGTTGGTGTTGATGGGTCTCAAATTGCCCAGCTAGCAAATCTTCCTGGGAATATCAAAGCTAATGTAGACAATAAGAATGAGCTTAAGGCGTATATTGTTATACCTGACTATCCCTATGAAATGGGTTTTTTTGAAATTGTTGCTACAGGTATAGATGAATCTACTTGTCAGTGGCGTATTGAAGAACCGAAGATCCAGAACCAGGCAACAGCAAAATTTGCGATCGTCTTCCGAGTTCCTAAGGGATGTCAGTCTATTGATTTGGAAGGTACTGTATGGGTTGAAGCAGATATAGATTGGCTAGTTTCTTACGTCTCCGATTTAGCAGATATACTAAGAAATTTATTAAAAAGGGATAAAAATGAGGCTGCTAAAAAGTTGAGTCGTGGCGATCAAAAGAAATGGACATTGCCCTTAGCTACAACAAGCATTAATGCTTAGAAGAATTATTTGAAATGAACAGTAGCTGTTTTGTATTCAAAAACCATTGTCGCTATTGATATACCAATTATGAAGCTTTGCTCCCAAGTAATCTATGCCTGATAACTACTACACTTATCGCATTTGTGTTCCTGATGAGCGGCTTGTACGGGTTCAAATGCGGGATTCTCAAAATCAGATTCCTACAGAAGCCTCTGGTAGATTTCGCAGAAATAAGCTGACGGATGAAATAAAAGCACTGATTGAAACTACCCGTAATGCTCCTATCAAAGGGCAGCTCAACGATTCTGAACAAACAAGATTGTTAGGAGAGGCTTTGTTTGATGTTCTGTTTGACAAAGAACTTTCCCAGCATTTTATAGATTGCTATCGCCGAGTTGTTGTACAACAGCAGCAGCGAATCCGGATGGAACTCGAGATTGATGAGGAATTTTTGCCCGACATAGCCGCGCTTCCCTGGGAATTTATGTGTATTCCCAAAGGATATCATACAGGAAATATTTGGCTAGCTGCTGACCCTAAACTGGTCTTCTTACGCCGTCCCAAGAAGTTGAATGCAGCACCCATCATTCAGTTGAGTAACAATCAAAAATTGAAGATTGCATTTGTTGTGTCTAAGCCATCAGATTTAGGTGAGGTGCAGTCCTACTCAGTCCAAAGGGCTTTAGACGAACTGGCTAACCAACTAGCAGAAAAGATTGAGATTTTACCAGTAATTAATCCAGCTTCTCCTCAAAAAATTAACAATTTATTAGAAAAAAAACCACATATTTTTCACTTTATTGGGCACGGACGTTTACAGCAAGAAAATAATAAAGAAGTAGGACAAATAGCGTTTGTAGACGAAGATTATAGCATAGCCGATTGGCGCAATGCAGAGTTTTTTAGCGGATTATTCAACCAATACCGCCCGCAAGTTGTAATCTTACAAGCGTGTGAAGGAGCAAAGCAATCTGAATCAGAGGCTTTTGTTAGCGTTGCTTCCAGTCTTGTTAATCAAAATATTCCTATTGTTGTGGCAATGCAGTATGAAGTTTCTAATAACACAGCGACCAAATTTGCTTATAGCTTTTATGAACAAATAGCGAAAAGCCAATCTGTTGATATCGCAGTACAGGAAAGTCGTTATCAACTCAGTTTAACTAAACAGGAACATCGAACGCGGGATTTCGCTACGCCTGTTATTTATATGAGTGTGCCAGATAGTAATTTATTTGAATTTTGTAATTTTAAAACTACAGAAACGATAGAGTTAACTGGTACTCAAAAAAAAGAATTAAGAGTAGCACTTCAGAATGCTTTTATTTTGTCCCAGTTTAAAAGATTTTTAAAAGAAGATATAGATGTCAATATATCAGAAATTTCAAAGGGTGAAAGTGAGGCTGATTTTTTCTTTAATACCATTGAATATTTGGAATCAGAAGGTCGAATTAAAGACATTATAGAAGCTGCCAAAAAAGCAAAGCCTGGCAATCATAAGTTAAAACAGTTGAATTTATATTTAATGTGATAATTTAGATATGGTAATCGGAGGATTTCTTTTAAAAAAACTACGAGAAGCACTTCAGAGTGCTTTTAGATTATCCCAGTTTAAAAGATTTTTAAAAGAGGATATAGATATCAATATATCAGAAATTCCAAAGGGTGAAAGTGATGATGATTTTTTCTACAATGCCCTGGAAAATATTATGATGCTTGGATTGCTTGAAAAGTTTTTAATTAAAGTTTTTCAAAATCAATCACAAAATCAAATAATTAAAGAATTCTGCCTAATATATGATCTGGCAAGCATATTAAATAAAATTAATAAATTTGAGAACATCAAAATTTTTTATATCCAATTTTTAAAAGTTAATAATGTAGATGATATTGACTTTGAAGAAGTTGCAAATATCAATGAGATTTTAGAAAAATTAACAGATCTTCCTACTATTGATAATAAACCATCGAAACTGGTTGAATTTGTTCGCTATCTTCATAATGACGTTAGTCAAAAGCTAAATATTCCTCAAGAATTGGTAAAGCAGTTGTTTCAAGTCTACGATCTAACTCCTCATACTGGGTTGTCTGAAAGAGAGGATATTCAATCTTCTGGAAGATTGCAATCTTATCTCTTAATTACTGTTGCTTCTGAAGCCACCGATACCAAAGGAAAATTTAGCTTACAAGCCGAATTAATTGTTGATTATTTACACGCTTCTCAGAAAAGACAACCAATATATCTAGATACCAATGAATCCGTAGTTAAATGTGCTGATGAACAATTGTCAGAAAAGATTTCTAAATTAGTTATCAAATCAGAGACCTATCTGAATAACAAAATCTTTTTTTTAACCATTGAATTATTACTCCCCCGTACCTGTATTGGAGACCCATTTGATGTCGATATTAAAGTTTATGATGAAAATAATGATCTCCGGTCTTTGGGAGAAAAATATGCCGTTATTGTGAGGTCTTATGAAAGGAATAAAGATGCTAATGCCATCAGCAAAATGCGGGCAATCTATAAAAATAGAGATCAATTATGCCAAAATATATTAGATTTGGATACTTTAGAAGAATTGAGCCAGTGGAGACAAGTAGCCTTGTCTTGGGACGAAGAAAAAAGACTAGGAATTAAATTACTCTGTTGTTTACCTTGTTCTGCCCATCAAACAAAAGAAAATTTTTTTAAAGCAGTGAATACGGGAGGGCTTTTACTTGCCTTATGGTCAAGAGGTGAGGATTTCCCTAATGACAGTCTACAAAAAGCTTTCAATGACATTTTATCTTGTGACTGGATACAAAATTTTACCCTGTTATATCAAGAAATTTTGCAACTTCGAAAAAAGGCTCATGCCCTGGAAGAAAAGGCACCCAGTCATTTAGGCTATCATCTGGGGATTCTATGTGAAGAACCGCAAAGAATTCCCTCTTATCTTTGTAGTCCACCTAAACTAAGAATCGGAAAATGACAACAAGAAAGACACCACAGACGACGAAAACAATGAACTGGAAACTTTTTTATGGGGATGGAAGACCTCCCCTGGAAATTATTCCTGATGACTTTCCCTCACCTCCTCCTTGGCGAAAATTTCGGTCATTCGATCTAATGAATGAAGATCAACAACAAGAAATAACGCAGCGTTGGCAGCTAATTCTTGAATTTGCTAAATCCCCGGAAAATCAGCAGGGAAGACGCAAAGGTGAGACATTTCGCTTGTCCCAGTCAAAGGTGAAAGAAACTGCTCAGCGAGTGATTGAGGGGGTTAATGCAGCGATTTACCTGCGACGACCTCTACTGATTACAGGAAGACCAGGTGCAGGAAAAACTTCCCTAGCCTATGCGATCGCCTATCAACTCAGCCTCGGACCCGTCTTAACTTGGCCTATTACTACCCGTTCTACCCTAAAAGATGGACTATATAATTATGATGCCATTGGACGGCTAGAAGAAGTGGAATTAGAAAAACCAAAGGAATCATCATCTTCGTTGGAAAATGCAAACAAGACTCTCAAAAAAAATAAGGATATCGGTCAATATCTTACTCTTGGTTCTGTCGGAACAGCCTTTTTACCCTCTCTTTTGCCGAGAGTATTACTGATTGATGAAATTGACAAAAGCGATATCAACCTACCTAATGATTTATTAAATTTGTTTGAAGAAGGTTGGTTTAGAATCCCCCAATTAGTTCGATTAGCGAAAGAGTCTTCAGAGTCCGTCCTAGTTCAAACTGCCGATAAAGGGATTGAAGCTAAGATTTATGAGGGACAAGTGACCTGTTGTGCTTTTCCCATTGTGGTAATGACAAGTAATGGAGAAAGAGACTTTCCTGCTGCTTTTTTAAGGCGGTGTTTAAGAGTTACTATGCCAGATCCTGAACCGGAAGACCTCAAAACTATCATTAATTCTCATTTTGCTGGAGAAAAGGAGTTGAAAGACTATTTTAATCAGATTGAAAGGTTAATTATAGAGTTTAAGGAGGACAAAGATCGGGCAACAGATCAGTTGTTAAACATGATCCACTTACTTACTCAGGAAAATATCCCCCAAGATGAGGCAGAAACGCTTAGGGAATTAATTTTTAAGAGTTTGACGAGCCAGGACTGATCATGAACCAAGCATCCCCATCACCCTTAGACCACCTGATTAAGACCTGGAGCAAATTAGAGCTACCGGATCAAAGCCAACTGACGGGATTAGAAATTCATGAAGTACTTTGGTTAGCACTGCAACAACGAGAAATCCGAGAGATAGAACCTTCGTTAACAGACCCTAAACCGCCAGAGCCACTTCCAAAAGAGGAATTGGAGGTTAATACTTCAGACAACACTCTTGCGGTTCCCCCTAAACCTCCAGAAATAAATGTCGGAACCAGTCACCTCTCAATCTCTCCGAAAGAACCCCAGATGACGATTCCGGTACCTGATGCTTCCGCTATCGGTGAACCGCTCAATCTGGCCAGAGCATTGCGTCCCCTCATGCGGCAGGTACCTTCAGACAGAGAAATGGTTCTTGATGAAGAAGCGACAGTAGAAAGAATGGCTGAACTTCGCCTGCGCCTGCCCGTGCAGCAACCTGCCTTAGAAACCTGGTTAGATTTAGCCTTGGTGGTGGATGAAAGTGCCTCCATGAGCCTGTGGCGAACGACGCTCCAGAAATTAATAAAACTTTTGACCAATTATGGTGTGTTTAGGGATGTACGTTTGTTTTCTTTGAGAACCAATGAGCGAGGGCAAATTCTTCTTAAACCTAAACTGGGAAAATTAGCACAGGAACAACGGGATTGCCGCATCAATGAAATTCTAGATCCGAGCGGAAACCGTCTGATTTTGGTGGTGACGGATGGCATTGGCGAGCATTGGTATCAATCGGCAATACTAGAAATTTTCAAACGTTGGTCTAAATCAGGCCCAATGGCTCTTATTCAGATGTTACCTGAGAAATTGTGGTCACGAACGGGACTGAGCCAAGCAAAATTAGTCCGTTTCGGTAGTTTAACCCCAGGCGTGGCCAACCAACACTTACTCATCAAAGAAGTTTTGGACTGGGATGATTCCAACCTCAACATCGGCTTAAAAATTCCTATCTTCACCCTGGAACCGGAAGTTGCTCTACGCTGGAGTGAGATGGTGGCGGCCAAAAGTCAGGTTGCAGCGTCAGGGTTGGTTTTTCCGGTCATTTCTTCCTCTTTTCAAGCAGATAGCGCAGACAAAATGCCTGCGGAAGTAGAAGAACTAGAAAATCTCACCCCTTTAGAGCGAGTCCAACAATTCCGCAACTTAGCGTCTCCCCTCGCTCGTAAATTAGCCAGTTTAGTCTCTGCTTCTCCTGTCATTACCTTACCTGTGGTGCGGTTAATTCAAAAAAACTTACTCAAAAAATCGGGACAGATCCATCTGGCGGAGGTGTTTCTGGGAGGTTTATTAGAACCTGAAGCGGAAATCACGCCTGAAACTAACCCAGATGCCGTGATTTTTAACTTTATTGAAGAGGATATCCGCTATAAATTTCTGGAAGTCGCGCCAGTGAGTGATTCCGCCCAGATTGTTGAGGCGATATCTGCTGATTTTGACCAACGATTAGGACTCACTCTCAACGTGTTTGAAGTAAGTTTGCATGTTCCTGGTGACAAAATGGTAAACGAAACTTCTTTCAAAGCCTTTGCCCGATTCAAGGCGCAAATTTTAAATCGCTTAGGGGGAGAATATGCTCGCTTGGCACGGAAGTTGGTAGAACCAGGCAAAAATTATGCGATCGCAATTGGCATTAACCAATATAGAAATCTTTACTTAACGCCGTTATCAGCCCAATACCCTGTGAGAGATGCAGTAGTTATGCAGCAGTGGTTTAGTCGCAGAGGCTTTGAGCAAGTTGACCTATTGACCGATGTTTCGCCACCGAATTTCAGCGAATCTGAAAGTTCCTCTCCTTCTCACCCTACGCAAGAAGGATGGCAACAATTTTGGCAAGCAAACTTCTCTACATCTGTGTTATCGTCTGAAGATACTCTGTGGTTTTACTTCAGTGGATATAGTATTTATAGTGACGGACGGGATTACTTATTACTAGCTGATAGTGATTTGTCAGCACTGGAAGAAACAGCATTATCTCTGACTAATTTAGTCAGGCAGTTGCAGAGTTCGGGCGCAGGAAAAGTGATTTTGCTGCTAGATGCCGATCGCAATGGTCAAAGACCCACCATAACTGATCAAACATACTACCAAGCTATTAGAACAAACTTGGCATCTCATGAAGTTTCTTCTTTAGAAGAACAGTTGCAAGGAGAACTCAGGAAAGAGCAAGGATTGATCATTTTCTACGCTTCCAGCTCCCAAAAAGGATCATACGAAATCGAGCAATTGCAGCAGGGAAGCTTTACCCATGCTTTGCAAGAATCGTTAGTAGCAACCCAAGGAAACTTAAGTATTGAACACCTAGAACAGTTTTTGGCGGTTCGAGTTACCGAACTCAAGCAGCAGTATAATCTCCCTACACAATCCCCTCAGAGTTTCGTTGCTCCAAGAAACTTGCGAGAGTGGATTCCATTTCCCTCAAGCCTTCAGGTTTTTGAATATCAAACACCTAAAGTTAACCGTCGGGGAGAAATTATTAAGCAAGATACCAAACTTGCCCAATACCTCAGCGAAAACCTGGGTAATAATATTACCTTAGAAATGGTTGCCATTCCTGGTGGTACATTCATGATGGGTTCACCAAAAGATGAAACAGAACGTTATGGTGATGAAAGCCCCCAGCATGAAGTAACTGTACCAGCCTTCTTGATGGGCAAGTACCCCGTGACTCAAGCGCAATGGCGAACTGTGGCAGCTTTAGAACAAGTAAATCGGGAACTGAACCCCGACCCATCGAACTTTAAAGGCGATAATTTACCAGTAGAGCAAATTTCTTGGTATGAAGCGGTAGAGTTTTGTGACAGACTATCGAAACATACCGGACAAAAATATCGGCTGCCTAGCGAAGCCGAATGGGAGTACGCTTGTAGAGCAGGCACCGCAACTCCGTTCAACTTTGGCGAGACTATTACAGAAGATTTAGCAAGTTACAATGCTGAAGTCACATATGCTGATGAGCATAAAGGTAAATCGGCAAATAAAACAACTCCAGTAGGTATCTATAAAGCAAATGCCTTTGGTTTGTATGATATGCACGGTAATGTTTTGGAATGGTGCTATGACCATTGGCACGGTAACTACAAAGGTGCTCCTAAAGATAGTAGTCCTTGGATAAACGAGGCTACTGAAGAAGGAAATGATAATCAATATAGGTTGCGGCGCGGCGGCTCTTGGAACGGCAATCCTGGGCATTGTCGTTCAGCGTATCGTCTCAACTACGATTCTAACAACTGGGGCAACGCGCTCGGTTTTCGGGCTGTGGTTTGCGCCGCGAGAACTTAAGAGAACTCCATAGAATAATTAGACTTGCCCGAAAACTCCAAAGCCAAACTGTTCAAAGTATTGAGAGCAAGCTTTGATATCTTCGTGAAAACGTAATTATACTAAGTTGTGATAGATAGTATTATTTAAGGGAAGTAAAATTGGTGTACATCTGCTCCCAAACTGGGTTCTTTATGGTAGGACAAAACCCGCATAACTTCATCAAAGAGCATGGGATTATGAGCAAAGATTGCTGCTTTTTCCCTGCTTCCACCCCACCTAATAATGATTATTATTTTTATTATTTGTATATTTTATTTTCTGGAAGTCCCTTGGCAGAGATGTTATGGACGCAATTTGTAGTCAAAATAACATACAACCAGATATTTTACTGAAATGGATACCACCCCGAGAGTTAAAAAATGGTGATTAATCCTGCCGCTATCGATCTTCTTGCTTTACCTTCAGTATCTCTTCAAGAGCGATCGCAGTTACCAGCAAGGTCATGCATCTATTTCGCTATAGATTCTCAAGGCGTAGTGCAGTATATCGGTAGAACTGTCAATCTCAAAAATAGATGGAGTAGTCATCACTGTTACGGTCATCTAAAAAGAATAGGTAATGTCCGAATTGCTTACATTGAGGTTTCCGACCATAATCTTTTAGCTGAAATCGAAGATGCGCTAATCAGTCACTTTAATCCACCGCTTAATACTTTTCAGTTATGGAGTAAGTCTCATCAGAATATTCCTCCAGGCGTGGTGAAAATCAGACGCTACACAGACATTGAAATTTCGGGTTTAGGAGGAAAAATTAAACAAGCTAGAAAAGCTGATGGGCGTTCAGTCGAGGTTTTGGCAGGAGAAGCTGATATCAGCCGATCTTACTGGCACGATATTGAGGCAGAACGAATACGAGATGCTTTGCCTGAAGACACATTAAGGAAAATTGAGCGAGTACTTGGTATTGACTTAGGAGTGAAATTCGATGATTAACCTCTCAGGGCCACTCCTCTCGCCTTGCCCTTAGTTTTTTACGAGCGATTGTAGCTCCTGACTACAACCATAAAATTGTTATCTAGTCTGAGAAATACCATTTGAAAGGGTGGAATCATGACTAAACCATCCTCGAACCGCAAAAAAGCCATCTCTGCCGTATCCAATAATTCAAAACCATCCGCTAGTTCTGCCGAAGACATCTTTGATCCAGAAAATCCAGCTTCAGCAACGATTACGGTTACTGCTGCTGAAGTGGAAGAGTTGTCCGAAACGGAGGAGCGCGATCGCCTGCACTTAGAGCGCCGTGTGGAAAGAGCGTTTTTTGAGGCAGGTAAGGCGTTGGCAGAATTGCGCGATCGCAGATTGTACCGCTCGACTCACAAGACGTTTGAGGAATATTGCCGTTCTCGGTTTGCGTATACTCACCGCCATGTAAATTATTTAATAGCTGCTTCAAATGTAGTTGACAACATAATAATGGGAACCAATGGTTCTCAAAATGAGATACCGGATGAAATGGGAACCAATGGTTCCCAAAACGAGATATCGGATGAAATGGGAACCAATGGTTCCCAAATTTTGCCTACAACCGAACGCCAAGTTCGACCACTGACTAAGCTAGAACCATCGCAACAGCAAGAAGTATGGCGGCAAGCGGTGGAGCAGGCAGGGGGAAAAGTGCCGCCAGCCAGAATTGTCAAAGATGTGGTGCAGCGCATCATGGAAAGGACGAAAGTACCAAACACATACCAAATTGGCGAAGTCTGCCAAATCATTACCAAAGACAACCCCGAACTCAGGGGCAAGGGTGGCTGCTGGGGTATCGTAAGCCAAGTGAATGACTTCACTTGCACCGTGAGAATGTGGGATGGCGAGTATGCCGTTGGGTTGCAGCATCTTAAATCTTACAATTACTTGCCTGCCGAATGTGAGCAGATGCAGGTGATTTGCGATCGCATCAGTCGGGTGTATTCAGATTCACTTGAGGAGACAGTCAAAAGTCTGTTGCAGTTGTTGGGGAAGGTTAATCGTCCTTATTTAACTGCGGTGGAGGAGAAACTTTTGAGTGTGCTGGAATCAGAATATAGTAATGAGATAAAGGTTTAAAAACGAATGGCACTGAGAAAAGCGTAAATCCCTGCTATTCCTAGCTTTTGGGTATGGGGTTGCAGGTTCGGGTGTGGGGAATTAAGAAGATGTTGAACTCCTTGACGTACTGGCATTCAAATTGTCTGAAACCCTAAACCCTACACCCTACTCCCAACACCCTGTCCTGGCGAGGTTTCATCTTTTATTAGTGCCATTCGGTTTAAAAACTATGTCTATTGTTAGTCAGTGTGCAAGAGGAAAAGTTAGGTATCATGGTTGAAGTGTAATGCCAGATGCTCCTCATCGAAATATATACCATTAATAAATAAAGCATCACGTTCTAAACCGAAACGCTCAAAACCCCGTGACCTATAAAGAGAGGCGGCTGGTAAATTGTTTGTAGTGACCGTGAGGACGATTTGTCGTAGACTACTAAGGTGTTGGGCATGGAATAATGCCTCATCGAGAAGTGCGGCTCCAACGCCTTGCCTGCGAAACTCAGACAAAACATACATACTCCAGAGAGAACCAATGTGAGTACGCTTCAAACGGCTTTCGCGTGAGAAGCCGAGCATACCAATAAGTCGATCTTTGTCGCTGAAAGCACCGAAAATAGCGTTGGCAGAGTTATCGTTATGGCGAAGTCTGGCAGCAAAGTCGGTCAAAGAAAAACAGGATTCCTGCTCATAACTGGAAGCAAAAGCCGTCGGTGATTCCATTAATGCTCCAAGACGTAGTTCGCGGTAAACGACGACATCCTGGGTGTTTAAAAATCTAATTTCCATAATTTATACACCATCTTTGAAGTTAGTCTGGCACTCAATTAATTCAAAGAATTGCGAAATTTGTTTAGTTGAGCGAATGTGATAAACACTCTTTATGTTTTGAGTCTGTTCGATATACTCACGATATTTTGGTGTCAAATACTTGTGACATAACCAAAGCACGCGGTAGCTATTAAGCGAACTCCTCAAGATCGGACTGTTGTCAGGCCAGCCTGATGGCGGTTGAAAGTAACCTGTGATTAGTCGTTTAGTTACCAACCATCCATGCATATATAGCGGTAGATCGACAAAAACTAGAGTATCTGCCTCGTTGAGTCGTAGCCAGAGGGTTTCCATGCAACCGAACCCGTCAATAATCCATCGCTCAGTAGCTAAAATTTGCTGATGAATGCGCTTATAGTCTTCATGCGGAACCTCAGTTCCCCCTGATTGATATTTAATCTTGTCCAAGATGTGAAGTGGCAAACCAGTGATTTGGGATAATCTCCTGCTTAGAGTTGATTTACCGCCTCCAGCATTGCCAAACACGGCTACTTTTTTCATCACTACTCTCCTTTTAGCCCGATCAAGTTCAAGCTGGCACAAGTTTGTTACGAAATAATAAGAGTTTGACTTATATTACTTTTATAATACAAATATATGACAGAAAAATGTACTATTTTGCCCTGGTATCGCCTATGCTTTACCAGCTAGGCGAAGTCTGCCAAATTTTAGCCGCATACAATCCTTCACTCAGGGGCAAGGGTGGCTATTGGGGCATCGCATCGTCAACCATGTGGCCGAATTTAGTTGTACAGTCGCAATATGAGATGGTAGGTACACTGTGAGAATTGACCATCTGAAGCCACTGAATTACCTTGAGTCGGAATGTCAGCAGATGCAGCGATCGCATCAGTAGATTACGGGAAAACGAGAACTTGGAAGAGGCAGCCCGTGCTGTGCTGAAGCACTTGGGGGAGTTGAAGCGACCGTATTTGACGGCAGTAGAAGAAAAGCTGTGAGTGTGATTGAGCGAGAATATGGGATTATAGATTAATCAATTAGCTAAAATCGCAATTTGAGCGCGTTGTAGAGCTTGGCTTTAGTTTAATTTTCACTGTATTTATAATTATTCAGTAATCTTGACGTTGTAACTAGTGGATATACTTAGTTACGTTGAAGACAAAATTTAGATAACAAGATTACTGTGTTTAATCTGGAAGATTTCTTCAACCTTTCAACTGACCTATTTTGTATCATCTCAAGGGATGGTTGCTACCAGCAAGTCAATCCTGCATGGGAAAAGGTATTGGGATGGAAACCAGAAAACTTAATTGGGCATTATTGGTTAGAATTAGTACATCCAGAAGATATTGCAATCAATCAGCTACCAACTGAACCACTGCAAAATTTGCAGTGGGATAACCGTTATCTTCACAAAGATGGCAGTTATCGGTGGTTGTCTTGGAGTCTTTCTACTAGCCAACAGGGACTCATCTATGCAGTAGGGAAAGATGTTAACCAGCAGTTGCGCCAAATAGAAGCACTCTCAACGGAACGCCAAAGCCTTTATAACCTACTGAATCAGCTACCCGCTTTCCTTTATCTGCAACCCAATGATTATGGCGTAGGATTTTATAACCAACGCTTCCAGGAGGTATTTGGAGATCCTACAGGGAAACGTTGTTATGAGGCGATCGCTGGGTTGAAGCAGCCTTGTCCAGTCTGTCCTACCTTTCGCGTCTTTGAAACTAATGCTCCGCAACTTTGGGAATGGGTTGATAGTAAAACAGGCAATGTGTATCAGATTTATGATTATCCGTTCAAAAATATGAACGGTGAACCAATGGTTGTGGAAATGGGTTTAGATATTACTGCTGTGAAAAAGGCAGAGGTAGCCTTGCGACAGCGCGAGAAGGAATTAACCGGAAAAAATCAACAACTCCAAGATGCACTAAAACAATTAAAAAAGACGCAAGCGCAACTAATTCAAACTGAGAAGATGTCTTCTTTAGGACAACTAGTGGCTGGAGTGGCTCATGAAATTAACAACCCTATTAGCTTTATCAATGGTAATGTTACTCATGCTAAAGAATATGTTCAACAATTACTAGAAATACTACAACTCTACCAACAAGAATATCCTGACCCTCTACCAGTAATTCAGTCAGCCATTGCAGCGAACGAGTTAGAATTTATTACTGAAGACCTAAAAAAATTGCTAGAATCTATGAAAACGGGAAGCGAGCGCATTCGTGATATTGTAGTATCCTTGCGGAACTTCTCTCGACTAGATGAAGCCCAAATGAAAACTGTGGATATCCACAGTGGTATTGAAAGTACACTATTGATTTTGCAAAACCGCCTCAAAGATAAATCAGACCATCCGTCAATTGAAATTATCAAAGAATACGGTCAGTTGCCTTTAGTAGAATGTTATGCGGGTCAACTTAATCAGGTGTTGATGAATATCCTCACTAATGCCATCGATGCGTTAGAAAATTTATCTGTTATTAATCAGCCACACAACCCACAAATCGTTATCCGCACTCTTGTCCTCAACTTAGATTGGATTGCGATTGAGATTGCTGACAATGGCATAGGAATGTCGCAAGAAGTTCAACAGCGCCTATTTGACCCGTTTTTTACGACCAAACCAGTAGGTAAGGGAACTGGTTTAGGAATGTCAATTAGCTATCAAATTATCACAGAAAAACATCAAGGACATTTAAACTGTATTTCATCTCTAGGAGCAGGAACTAAATTCATAATCGAGATTCCCATTCAACAAATTAAACCTGTACAAGCAAAGATACAAGAAGCTCATAATATCCCAGTTACATAACTAGTGTCTTTTTAGGGACAAAATAGCAAGGTTGTCAATAGATAATTATCCTGCACTAGCTGGAACTGCAACTGAAAACCAATATAGAGCGATCGCACTGCCAATTCTGACACGTATGGATTGGGACGTAACCCATCGCAGCAGCAAGTCTATTCCCAGCTTTCTTCTTCACCATACTGCGCTGGCGGTTCACCATAAGATTCAAGAATCTTGGGCTTTTTCATTTTGTCATTGGCTGGTTCAATTTTCTCTACATATAAATCAAATTCCCACTCTTGCAGTAAATCAAAGATAAATTGTAAATGACTGCCTACCTCTAAGGATAAATCGCCTAAACGAAAATCGCAGGTATCAGGGGGAATTTCGACAACAGGATGATTAAATTCCAAAGTTCTTCCTAAACGGTCTTTGTGAATAAATCTGTAGAGGTGTTCCGGGTCAAAATCAAATGCTTGCACAATTGCACCAGCGACTTCATCTAAATTAAAGTAACTAGGAATAGCAATCCGTCGCCAAGCATCCTGTAAATTAGCTTTAAATATATAAACCCCATCAGTAAAACCGCCTTCAGCAATCACTAAAGTTTGTGACCATTCCGGGAAATAGGGTTGGAGATAAGGTTTTAAATTGTCAAAAGCTATGCGAAAATCTAACCGAAAATTGGCATAATCTTCTATTTGGATATTTGAGCGACTTTCTGTTAATACAGCCATAACAGCATTACCCCAAGCCTTGGGGTTGACATGAGTAAAGTACCAGCCTTTAGCGGCTTGTGGTTTTCCTGATGTCAGTTCAATTAATCCAAATAAATGTAAGAGAGCAAGATTGTGGAAACCAGGATAATAAACTAATTTATCTTGTTCTGAGTAATTATTAATTTTCAATCCTGATGATGGGAGATTGTTCCAAAATAATAAACAGCGATATGCTTGGTCAAACATATCTCTTTGGTCGCCTAAGAGTTCACTTTCTCCCCAAACTAACCAAGATTCTAGCAGGGTAAAATATTGTTCTGTGTGGTTTAATCCTTGCCAAATTTGCAGAAATTTTTGGTCTAAAACTAACTTGCTCTTTTTACCTTCGGTAATAACTTGAGACAGTCCAGAAGTGCGGAGAAGGAAATAAAGACCGTGAATATAAGGATAGGATTTTTGTACAGGACGTTTGAGGTTAATATCTATGGGATAACTCAATTGGGAGTTAAGTTGTTGGAGATACTTAAGCGATAATTGGTGATAAGTGCTACTAACTTCAACGCCGTTGGGTTGGAGAAGTTCTAAAATAGTTTGAAAATCCCGCAGAATTGTTCCTGGGATATCTTGAGTAATGGTTTGCTGTTGAAGTAGTTCTTTTTTATCTTCCGTCAGTGGTAGTTTATCTCGGATTTGATCTGGAATGAGGGAAAATAGGTTACTCATCTGAGTTGAGAGGAGGAATTTGTATGGTGTTAATCTCACAACTTGGCCATTTTGCCAAATGCTAATAGATTCTACTAGACGGCGATGTTTTTCAATAGCTTTCTTCATGGTGAGTCTAACACCTGCGTCGATTTGGCTAGATAATTTCTCAGGAATTGGCTTATTCATCGGAATGTCAGCAGATGCAGTTAATCAGCGATGGTGCTGTTTCTCCCACAGGAAGCGATGGGAGCATCTCACCTTTGCAAAAATATCAGGTAGTAAGCTGACCATTGAGATAGGCAGATCGAAGTTGTAGCATCCGAGGTACGTTTTCCAATTTCCACTGTGCGCCGGAAATTTTTAAACGTTTACCAATCTGTTTCACTGCTGATTCCACAGCGCCAGAACCAATAGAACATAGACCTTCAGTAGAAAAATACTCGTAGTTAACGATTCGTCCTGAATGCTTTTTAAGATAGCTGATGAAATTTTGTGCAGGCTTTTTTTTCAAATCAACAAATAGTGCGATCGCTAAATCTAGCTGACCTTGCCAAAGAAATGTTTCTGCGGCTTTAAGACGTTTGAGTGAACCACCAACCTTATACAAATTCTCTTTGAGATGATACCAGTCTAAAATTTCCTGTCTAATAGCAGTGCTGCCAATTTCTTTAAACAGATTCCATACTCCATCATGACCATCACCCAAACAAACAAGGGGACAAAGAAGACGTTGACTATTAACCCAGTCAATCAAAGACAAGTTGTCTTGGAAAAATGTACCATAATTGTAGTGACCTGCAATACTAATCGCTCAAACCTGCAATCAAGACATTTGCAAACCAGGATTATCTGCAACTATAATTGTGCTTCAGCCAGGATTATCTGCAACTGAGCCAGGATTAAATGCAACCAACCTGCAATCAT
>NZ_JAVRBN020000054.1:0-35802 GCF_034531305.2 Nostoc sp. ChiQUE02 | reverse complement strand
TGAGTCCTCGTAGATAGAGACTTTTTAAGTTTCTTGCCACAGTTAGAACAATTTTGACTAGCACGCCTCATAAAGATGGGCTGGTAAAGCCTCATCCGGGGAAGTGAGGTACAACCTTCCTCCAGAACTGCCAGAAGCTTTTACTGCTTGCTCTAGAACGTTATGCAAAATCTCTTCAGGGGTTAGAGGCGCGTGCAGCATAGTGGCAATCTGATTAACGATCGCTTCCCTCTGCTGTTGCTCCTGTACCTGACTCAGCAGATTCGCCTGGGTAATTGCCAGTGAAACCTGGTCAGCGAGCAATTGGACGACCAGCAAATCCTCAGATGTAATCTCTCTGGGTTCGGCATGATGAGAGATTAATAACCCCCAGAGTTCCTGTTGATAAATTATTGGCACCACAAGTGAAGATTGCACACCCATCTGGGTGAGATAGTCTACATGGCAGGGGTCTACCGGACGGCTTAAGATATCTTCGAGGGGTTGCTCTTGCACTTCTTCAACGGTCAAGTCGCCGATTGCCGTTGTTTTGGGAGTGGGCAGGGAGTTGAGGATAATTCGCTGTTCGCTGACATTGACAATGGAGCGGGTACGTGCTCTGACAAACAAAGCCCGCGCTTGGGGCGGAATGTCATCAGATGGATAATGTAATCCCAGTAAAGAAGGCAGGCGGTTAGGGGCGCTGGCTTCGGCAACGACCTGTCCATGCCCGTCGCGATCGAAGCGGTAAACCTTAGTCCGGTCGGTTTGCAAAAATGCCCGCAGTTCGACCACAGTTGCATCCAAAATCTCTTGCAGGTTCAGCGATTGCCGGATGCGGTTCGCCATCCGAGCCAGTAGAGCTTCTTTGCGTTCAGGAAGGAACTGATCTTTTAGGTTTCTAAAACCGGAATTTGTAGCCAACTCTTACTCTCGACTTCTTAAAATAATTATTTAATTATTTATTTAACTAGGCTAGCAATTACCATCGCTAATTTTGCTGGTTCTATTGGCTTAGTCAAATGTTTTTGAAATCCTGCTTGGAGAATTTTTGACTGGTTACTTTCTCCAGCATAAGCTGTCAGTGCGATCGCTCGGATATCTCCCCCTTGTTCAGGCGGTAGCGATGTCTGACGACAAGCCGCTTCGCGTCTACGAATTTGCCGAATCAGCATATAGCCATCCATTTCTGGCATCCCAATATCACTTAAAATAATATGCGGTTTCTCAAGTAGCAAAGCGTCTAGTGCAAGCGATGCTGAGGCGAAGGCACGCACAGACGCACCATACTGTTGCAGGATGAAAACTATTAGCTCGCGGGTGTCAACTTCATCGTCCACGACTAGCACATTTACCCCCTGAAGATTAGAGGAACCGTCAGGCAAAGCCTTGTCTTCACTTGTTTGAGGCTCGACACTCTTGATAGGTAACAACACAGTAAAGGTTGCACCTTTATCTTCTCCCTCACTTTCTGCTTGGACTGTTCCACCGTGCAGTTCAACGATTTGATGAGCGATCGCTAAACCAAGCCCCAAGCCGCCAAAGCATCTTGTTGTGGTATTGTCAGCTTGGCGGAAGTAATCAAATACGTGAGGCAGAAATTCTGGGTTGATGCCCTTACCCGTGTCACTGACTTGGATTTGCGCTTCTTGTGTACCCACGCGCTCAAGTCGTATTTCCACCTCACTCCCGGACTCTGTGAACTTAACAGCGTTAGAGAGCAAATTCCAGACGACTTGCTGCAAGCGACTGGGATCGCCCAAAACTTGCCCTATATCCGGTTCAAATTTCGTCTTGAGTTGAATTGACTTGGCTTGAGCCGCTAGACGCACAGTATCAAGGGCTACTTCAATAACGGCGGACAGTTCAACAGAACTGATCTTCAGGCTGAGTTTTCTTTGAAGAATACGGGAAACATCCAGTAAATCTTCCATTAGCTGAGACTGCAACTTGGCATTGCGCTCAATGGTTGCTAAGGCATAAGCTGTCTTTGCTTCATCAAGTTTGCGGGTTTGCAGAAGTTTTGCCCAGCCCAAAATCGGGTTGAGAGGGGAACGCAGTTCGTGAGATAGAACAGCGAGGAACTCATCTTTGAGACGATTGGCTTGTTCAGCTGCATTTTGGGTATGAAGTGCATCGTTTTCTTGCTTGAGGTCAGTGGTTCTGGGTATTCTACGAGATAACTCTTCAGTGATGAGAATTAAGTTTTGCAGCGGAGATTTAGACCCCGCCACAAAACTTACTGCTTGTTAGTTGAGGGGGACTTAAACCCCGAGAATTTGTAAATCAACACAGTTGATTTACCTTAGCCGCAAGTTCTGCGGGGTTCATCTGCTCGTAGTGTTCAAAAGGTTGATGAATCCAAGGGTTGTCAGGCAGATAATCAACATAATAATTGGGTGCTATAACTGAACAGGCTTTATACCAAAGAACGGCAGTGCGAATTTCCTCAATGGGGAAATCAATATTTTGCTTGAGCCAAGGTATAGTCTGCTGGAGTGTTACCCCAGAGTCTACTAAGTCATCCACTAGGAGAATGCGCGAACCTAACTTTTCGGCGGTCATTGTCAAGTGGCGGGAGAAAATTAAATTACTTCTTTCTTGCTTACCAGGGCCACTGTAAGATGAGGTTGCTAAAATTGCCAGTGGCTGCTGGTATATACGGGAGAGAATATCTCCAACTCGTAGTCCTCCTCTAGCAATACAGATAATCTGGTTGAATTCCCAACCGGATTCATAAATCTGAATAGCCAGTTGTTCAATTTTTTGGTGATAATCTGACCAAGAAACATAAAGGTTTGGCATAAGTCTAACGGGAGTGGTAGATGGCTAGTATTAAAGGCGATGTCTACGACGGGCTATGACGCTCGCAAACTCGCTACCGCTACGCTATCGGCGTCGCAAACTTTTTATTTTAGTATGAGCGCAAGTTATTATGAACGATTCTGCTGCTGATGGCGATGCCCAACGAGAGCCTAAGAGTGAAAAACTCGACTTGAAAACAAAGCTGGCTTACGGTGCAGGAGATTTAGGGCCAGCAATTACTGCAAATATCTCCGTCTTTTTCCTGCTGGTTTTCTTCACGAATGTCGCTGGTATTCCTGCGGGTTTAGCTGGCAGTATTTTGATGATTGGCAAAATCTGGGATGGGGTAAACGATCCGGTTGTCGGGTTCCTGACTGATAAAACGAAATCTCGCCGTTGGGGCCGTCGTCTTCCTTGGATGTTTTATGGAGCAATCCCCTTTGGAATTTTCTTTTTCTTGCAGTGGATTGTACCGCGATTTAGTGCAAATCAGAGTGAGAATATTTGGCCGCTATTCTGGTACTACGTAGCGATTGGGGTAATATCTCAAGCGTTCTACACGGTTGTGAATTTGCCTTATACGGCGATGACTCCAGAATTAACTCAAGATTACGACGAACGCACTAGCCTTAACAGCTATCGCTTTACATTTTCTATTGGTGGCAGTATTCTGTCATTGATTTTAACGCAAATTGTTTTTTCTCAAATTAGCGATCGCCAACAACAATTTCTCGTTTTAGCAGCAGTTTGTACGGTGATTTCGATTTTAGGATTATATTGGTGCGTTTTTGGAGTTCGCGATCGCATCTTGGCTTTTGAGGCCAAACGCATTCAAGTGGAGGAACCTGCATCTCTCCCCTTCTTTGAACAGCTAAAAATTGTCTTTAGTAACCGACCTTTTTTATTTGTTATTGGTATATATCTTTGTTCTTGGCTAGGTGTGCAGGTGACAGCCAGCATTATTCCCTATTTTGTAGTCAATTGTATGGGTCTTAAAGAATCAGACGTGCCCACAGTGATGATTGCAGTCCAAGGAACTGCCCTGCTAATGCTATTTGTTTGGGGTGCGTTGAGTAAAAAAATCGGCAAAAAAGTTGTTTATTTTCTGGGAATGAGTTTATGGATAATAGCAGCTGCCGGACTATTTTTCTTACAACCTGGTCAAATAGTTTTGATGTATGTGATGGCTGTGATGGCGGGTGTTGGAGTATCCACAGCTTATCTAATTCCCTGGTCAATGATTCCAGATGTAATTGAATTAGATGAACTGCAAACCGGACAACGCAGAGAAGGTATTTTTTATGGCTTCATGGTTTTGCTGCAAAAATTTGGTTTGGCTTTCGGGCTGTTTTTGGTAGGAAATGCTTTGCAAGTATCGGGTTTCAAAGAATCTGTAGCCGGAAGTCCACTACCCATCCAACCGGAATCGGCACTGTTTGCTATTCGCATTGCTGTTGGGCCTATACCTACAGTTTGTTTGATTTTTGGCTTAGTTTTAACGTATTTTTACCCAATTACCCGCGAGATGCACGCAGAAATCATGCTGAAACTCAAAGAGCGACAAGAAAAAAAGGGAAGTTAACTAATTCGTAATTCGTAGTTAAGAATTCAATTACGAATTACGAATTACGAATTATTTTAAATGGTTTCTGTAAACATACCGGTTCGGGCAAACTCTTCTTCTTCAGGGGTGAAGAGTGGAGGTTTATCTACAAGGCTAGGCTCAAAGTAGTATGTTTCTTGCAGAAACTGTCCGCTAATGACAGCTTCCTCTAAATCCTTGATGTGGTGCTGTGCAACTATACATGATTCTTTGAGGTTATTTCCATCACCCTTTTCTAGCAGCTTTGGCAATTCTGTTTTTACCCCTGTCAGCCGTGCCAATGGCTTGAGAATTCCGTAGATGTTGTAGATACGAGCAGTTTCTATGCTGGTGTATTTGAGTGCATTGGCTCTTGCTAACTCTGAGTCAAGGCTGGGCCAAAAGCGGGTGGTGTAGAACGCTTTCTCATCCTTGTGATACCACTCCTCTGAGCGAGCAATGGAGGAGGAAACGGTGTTATGCAGTTTCCAGAAGAATAACCGCAGAGAGGAACCATCTACCACGGTGGATAGCTTTGCCTCCATTGACACTTCAAAGTCAGTCAGGTTTGGATCGCGCCCAAGTATAAGGTACTCTACAGGATACATATCCACTTCCTTATTTTGCACAACGTACATATTCAGGTGGTGGCGGCAGTAAGGACAGGGGTACATTGTGGCAAATAGTTGGAAGAAATCCTTGAAGATTGCGACTGCGGCTTTTTGCTGTACGTCGGTCTTGGTACACACAATCTCAGCCGTGGTGTGGAAGAAGCGCCACACTGCTGGGCCAATGTAGTATGGGAAGCTGACTCGCATTTGGGAATCCTTCACCTCAGTCCGATTTAGATAGATATCAATGAATGCTACATATTGCGATAGCGCCCCTGATTCTCGTCCAAATTCTAAGCGTTCGCGGCGTTTCTGGACTCCATTCAGGTAGTGATGCGTTAAGCGCCATGCTTGTTTGAGTATCAATTTCTGTTTGGGAGTGCAATGGAGAAAATTTTCTGCAACATCCGCACCGTAGCGGTTAAATTCTCCTGAGTTTTTTGTACAGTGATACCATTCATCCAAAGCTGCCTCGTCGGGTACGGTGTTGCTTTGGATATCTGCCGTTGTCGAGACACTAAACGCCGCCAACAATTTTGGCATGAAGTCTTCATACCAGTATGCTACTGGCATGATTGCACCATCTATTTCCTCGGTTGCCTGGGAGAGGATGACGCGGTTCCATTTGTTCAAATAGTCTTTTGGATTTCCCTGAGATTTAGTTGGTGGTGGAGCCATTTCTTCATTCAGTTCTATTGCCCTGAGACGATTGAGTTCGTTAATGGCCAGCACACCTTCTACGATGTCACCCAAGCTGAGACTTTTCTTTTTGATCGTAATTGCAAACTCGACTCCGGCAGCAAACTTTTCTTTGACATTGGCAAATTTACTCCGCGCTTCTAAAATTGCTTGCTGCTCTGCCAACATTTCTGGTGTCTTTGCCACTGTTTTCCAGTCTTTGATGCGCTCTTGCAATCGGGCATATTCATCGGCAATTGATTCAACCACTGCATCCAAAACGGGGTAGCAATCCTCGGATACTATACCTAATGCTTTGTACAATGCGATCGCTTGTTTGACAAACTCCACAAAATCAGTAATTCTGTATGGCAAGTTTTTCACCCGCAAATGAGTTTCATGGTTGGCAGAGAAACTCTCACGGAAACTGCGATAGGCTGCTCCTTGAATTAAACGAAACAGACCAATCTGCATTTGTAATGGGGATGTACCGCTTTTTTTCTGATTCGGTGAGTTTGGTTGTTGCGCTAACTGTTCTCTTAGCTGTGCTAACTCTGGAGTCGTTGCTTCTTGCGTAGACTGGGTGCTGGCTGCTGCGGCCTCATTGGAAGTGGCAACTGTCTTGAGCGAACTGTTAAGGGAAATTGGTGAGTCTTGATAGCCGCTTTTGCTCTCTGACTCCTCCGGTACTAGCTGACAGAATTCATCAAAGTCAATTGAGCCATCGCCATCATGATCTACTTCCTGTAACATCTCCTTCAACTCAGCGTCTGTCAGCCCAAACTGACTCATAACTGTCCGCAACTCGACGGCAGTAATCTGACCGCTACCATCCTCATCAAAGGCGCTGAAGGCTAACTTGAGGCGGCTTTGGCGATCGCCTACTTTCGCTATCATCAGCGTTTTAAATTCTTCAAAGTCGATAGTGCCTGACAAGTCAACGTCAATCTCCTTGATCAAGTCACGCAGCCCCGTTTCCGTAGGATTTTGCCCTAGCGATCGCATTACCTCCCCTAGTTCCTCAGTTGAGATCGCTCCGTTGCCGTCTACGTCTAATACCTTGAAAGCTTGCCACAATTTTTCTATTTCTTGTTCATCAATCATGATTTTGTTCCAATTCCATAGGTGTCCCTAATAAATTTATTACCATGTTTTATAACAGCTACTTCGATGCTGTCTAATTATGTTAAGTAAATAGCAAGTATTAGGAATGACTGAATTTAGTCTCAACGTTATTTGCAGTTGCTTTGTAAATTTGTTAGTTGTTTATTCTCGCAATAAATACAGCTTTACGGATTTAATTGCAAATGCTTTTAGATAAACCAAGTAAGTCAGCGAAAATAAAGCAAACTATATTAAGTAATATAAAAAATCTGAAGATTATTTTCTGGTAAGTATTTCAGCCCTCATTGGAGGGCTAGAATCATCACTACAAACCTTTAATTATTTACGCTGCTATACTTATCAAAAGTTTTCTATCTCCGCTTATAAAAGCTCCTTTGCCTCATTTATAGTGTTGGGAATAGGTCAAATTTCTATTTTGCTGAACACTCTATGCATGATCCCAATACTGTTTGGTTAAGGCAAGAGACGCGATGAATCGCCGTCTCTACAATAATCAGACGCGATGAATCGCCGTCTCTACAATAATCAGTCTTTCGTCTTGACGGCGATTTATCGCGTCTTTGTGATGATTTATCGCATCTTTGCGATCTAGTATTTTCATCAAAAAACCTTAACCGAACCGTATTGTGCACGATCCCATTGACAAAAATTAGGTGTTTTGCAAAAAATATTTTGTAGTATCTTAAAATATCTACCTACTGTAAATGTCATCGGGCGATGAAATACAAGCGTGCCCGAAAACTATCTAGGCGCTTTCTTCAAACGACACGTGGGTATTAAGCGCCAGACTTTCCAGCAGATGATTGAGGTGATGAAGCATCACGCTCCACCAAACTCAAACTGGGCTTCACGTTTCTAGCTTACGGCCAACCATATACCACAAACCCACGGCATAGCGAATGTAATTGAGTTCTGTAAAACCTGCTTTCGCAAACTCGTACTCGAAGTTGAAATGGATAAAGTCATCCAACCAGGGTTCTTGAAAAGAAGCGCTTAGGGCGTATTCACCACGATAGGTATCAGCGTATAGTACCCAACCTCCGGGTTTGGTAATCCGGTACATCTCCTTAAGAATCTTAGGCGTCCACTCTTTAGGTGTCTCGTGCAAGAGTAGTGATGACGTGACAAGATCAAAGGAGTTGTCAGGGTAGCCAGTGTGACGAGCGTCCACCTGCTCAAACGAAGCACGCTCACTAAATCCAGCCTTGTTAAACTTGTGCTGACTAATCACCAGCATATAAGGCGAAACATCAGTAACGCGAAAAGTCGCCTGTGGAAACCGCCGTGCCAAAGCCAGCGCTCCACCAGCCGTACCTGCACCAAGCTCCAGCACTGTCTCAATTTGAGTGTCTTCAGGAATGAGTTCAGCCATTGTCTCGCGCAACTGCTGGCAACTAACTTTGTGGCTAAGGGGAATAATGGCATCCATAGCAGCATCCCAGGCTAAACACGACTGAGGGTTCGTGTAAGAATCGCTTACTCCATGAATGGGAGTATGGATGTAGTCAGGGTAATATTCATGTTCGGTATGGTAGCCTTTGAGTTCCTCTTCCCAATTAATTGAGGCATATTCCTGCATTACTAAGGGCATCGCTGCGGTAATGCGTTGCATCACCTCGGTTCTATATGCTTGTTTCTCCTGTGCAGTCCATCTTGGCATAATAGACATCTCCTACTTACACTCGTTGCTGGCGTTCCTAGACTCCAACTTGGGAACGAGAAATAAACTGCAAATACAATATAGTCTAGTCTCTTTTTTGTATGAGATGCATTGGGTGCTTGGCAGACTTTTAGTCGTGGAGATGATGCCACATATCGTTGACGAAGCTCAAAGATTCATCGACGAAGCTCAAAGGTTCATCGACGAAGCTCAAAGGTTCATCGACTAAGCTCAAAGATTCATCGACGAAGCTCAGAGGTTCATCGACGAAGCTCAAAGATTCATCGACTAAGCTCAAAGATTCATCGACGAAGCTCAGAGGTTCATCGACTAAGCTCAAAGATTCATCGACGAAGCTCAAAGGTTCATCGACGAAGCTCAGAGGTTCATCGACTAAGCTCAGAGGTTCATCGACTAAGCTCAAAGGTTCATCGACTAAGCTCAAAGATTCATCGACTAAGCTCAAAGATTCATCGACTAAGCTCAAAGGTTCATCGACGAAGCTCTAATACTTATTCAAGAGCATAATTTACTAGATGCAAGAGTCCTATACCCGATTGGGCACAACCACAGCTAACAATAAATATCTCTGTGTCTAATGCCCCATGCCCCATTCCCAATCCCTTGTATTTGCGATCGCAAATTGACTTAACCTAAATATATGCCTTTAGCAGAGGTAAATTCAAAGACTATGTTCGATATTTAATTAAATAGTAAGTATCAGGAACGGCTGAACTTAGTCTCAAACCCACTTGTAATCGCCTTGTAAATTTGCCAGTTGCTTATTCTGACAACAAGTCTGGCTTTACGGGATTGATTGCAAATGCTCCTAGATCAAGTATCAAAAGTTTTCTGTCTCCGCTTATAAAAGCTCCTTTGCCTCATTTCAACTCATAGAAATGAGGCAATTTACTATGTAGCTATAGTTAATTCAACGTGAGTTCGACGAACCTCTCCCTCCCAGCCTCCCTCTCCGAAACGGAAAGGGAGGAGTAACGAAAAATTCAGCTTTTGCTCCCCTCTCCGTGTTGGAGAGGGGTTGGGGGAGAGGTCAAATAATACTTGTCGTCACGTTAATTCAAATAGTCAAACTCTTTACTGACACTATTTTCTCAGCTTCATTTACCGTAATTTGCGCTAGCCCAAATTGTTCAATTACCGCTGCATTTGTCGTTAAATGTCTACTCACCTCAGCCACCCGATACTGACTTTCTTGTGACGCTAAAGCAGCTGGCAATAATAACTGATCTGCTAAATGTTCATCTACTGCTGCACCTGTGTGATGAAACTCAAGCAGCTGCTGACAAGCAATTTCTGCAACTGTCTCCGCCGACAACCGCAAACGCCCAAACCCACCAAAGCCAGTCAAGCTGTTCTGATACTCAGCAGTTAAAAAAATACCCGCCCCAGGTGCTACACCTTTTTCTCGCAAAGTCTGTACACGAACTTTCAAATGGGCTTCCCGTAACAAATTTTCGGCACGATTCGCCATCCGTTGCGGAATATGCGAAGGCAATTCCGTCACCACTGCTAGCCCTCGCACCTGTTGTAACTCTCCTCGTTCTAGCAAGTTGATCCCGTTGAGTTTACCACCGCCACTCACCTGCAACTCTACCTCTCCTCCACCTTGGGGAAACCACCCCCAAGCGCCTAACTTGACTTGAGCTTCTACACCCATGCGTTGCAGTATCGGCAGATAAACTTGCTCTATGTACGTCACTGTCGGGCTAAAGTTCACATGAGTTCCACCCTTTAGTGTTACTTGAGAATTACCGGATGCTAGCGCCAAAGGTAAGAGAATTGTCTGTAAAACTAGAGCGATCGCACCCGCAGAACCACCTTGTTGTGCTTTACTAACATCAAAGGTATAAGTTCCAGCTTGCACAGCACTACCTGGGATGAATTCCAGCAGCATTGAACCCAAAGCATCACCCTGTAGTTGGGCATTACAAATTCTCGCCGCAGCGCGAACTGCGGTTAAGTGTTGTGCTGCTAATCCTGGCTTTTTGCGTCCAGCGCGAATACCTGTAATTAGTATGGGTTCACCAGTTATGGCGGCTAGGCTTAAGGAAGTGCGAAGAACTTGTCCGCCTCCCTCTCCGTAGGAACCGTCAATTTCAATCATGGGCGATTTTGGGATGTTGGATTTTGGGTTATCCCCACGGCTCTTAAAATCAAACCACAAATTATAAACGCCCAACAACTAGCTTTTTGAAGGGAGGTTACACAAATATACAGACAAAGTTCTGATATGTGTTTCTGTAGCTTGCTAATTTTGAATTTGGAATTGAAGAACCTTGCTCTTACCGGGGTTCATCAACCCATAAGGGTCAACTATTTCTTTAAATTTTAACTGCTCAGGATCGATAACTTTTCTGCCGCCGTCTTCAATAATATATGTGTGAGGATTGGCAATACTCACACCCTGTTCTTCGTGATAGCGGATAATCTCGTTGAGGCGTTCTTCTGTTGTGTAGCGCACAAGTTGCAAAGCACCAGGAACTACGGCACCGTTTACCCGAAAGAATTCTAGATGCATCATTACCTCATCGCCAAAGTGATGATACATGTGCTCTACTAGTTGCAAACTGGGATTGCGAGGAAACATACTTTGTAAGTAGGTAATATCGGTATCTACACTCCGGGCGTGTAAGGTAGTGTGGTTCCAGCTAAATTCTGCTAAATGTGTACCTTTGGCTGCTTCCTCGGCTGATTTTTTATAAGTAATTTTGCCGCCATATTGCTGCACCAAACCCGGTAAGAATTCCAAACTCGGTTCGGAAATTATCAAAAATACTGAGTGAGTCCCTTCAGGAATGTACTCTTGTAGGGGGTGAAAGTATTGGGGAATTGGGGATGCAAAGACAGAAATCAACTTCTTAATCATCCCATCAGCATTGCCAAGAGCCTGACCAAACTTTGCTGCTGTCATAAACTCGTCAAATGTCACAATGACTTCTGCCCAAGGATAAGCTGGCGCTAAAGGGATTTCGACTTCAGTGATGATACCGTTAATTCCCCAAGCATGATTCACCTTTTGGACATCGTCGCCGCGTAATTCGATCGCATGGGGTTCATCTTCTACAGTTATTACTCGCAATGCTAAGATATTACCGCGATCGCCTAGCAACCCATATTGTATCGAGCCAATGCCCCCACTCCCCCCAGCAATAAATCCGCCAATTGTAGCTGTGCGGTACGTTGAGGGGGCCATACGGATTTCCCAGCCGATTTCTCTGGTTTTTTTATCCAAAGCCGCCAACTTCACCCCAGCTTCTACCCGCGCCACCCCCGGTTTTACCCAAGAAATCTCTTGCATCCGCGTCATATCTAAAATTACGCCACCGTGCAACGGTACGCATTGCCCATAATTCCCAGTTCCCGCACCCCGCACTGTCACGGGTACACGATGTTTCGCACAGGCGGCTGCAACTGTTAAAACCTCTGCTTCATTGGCGGGACGTACCACAATATCCCCAACTTTCCCCTCTAGTTTCGGCACTAGAACTGGGCTAAAGGTGTGATAATCCTGGGATAATTTTGCGACTTGGGCAGAGTCAGTGATGGTTTCTATGTCTTTTAGAGAATTAATCAGGGCATCCAAGTTCGTTTTCGTCATAACTTATTAATCAGGGTAACTAAGCAAGGTTTCGTCATAGTTTATTATTAATATTGAAGTAAGGAAACATTTTATTTACTTAGTATTAAACCTACAGATAAAACCAATGACAGAAAAAATATCAACACTACAACAAGCACTTGATGTTGTAGAAGCGCTCGATCCAGACGAACAAGCGATACTTATTAATATTATTAGCAAGCGTTTAAGCAAAGAACGTAGGAATGAGCTATTAAAAGAGGTTGCACAAGCTAGACACGACTACCAAGAGGGGAATATTAAACAAGGTTCTGTTGCTGATTTCATGGCGGAGCTAGATGAGTGATAAATTTGGTTTGGAGTGCGGGTTTTGTACGTAAATTTAAGCGTCTAATCAGGAAAAACCCACAGTTGCGATCGCAAGTTGAAAAAGTCTTACAATTGTTAACCGAAGACCCTTTTGATTCAAGCTTACGTACTCATAAGTTAAAGGGCGATTTAGATGGAGTATGGTCTTGTTCAATAGACTATGATAATCGCATTTTATTTGAATTTGTTACTAACTCAGATTCAGGAGAGGAAGATATACTGTTACTCACCGTAGGCTCACATGATGATGTTTATTAGTTGCATCTATAATATTTGCAGAAAATAGCAGCAATCAAGTGCGATCGCCTAATCATACCCTTACTTTAATAATATGCTGTAATGACTCTAAAACTGTAGCAGTCCCTTTAGAACAACTTACAGGGAAAATTTCATAATTCTGATTTTTTAACGCAAAGGCATACAGAGGAGTTAACTCTCTAGACTCCTCTGCGTTTCTATTGTCTCTGCGTGAGAAAATGCAAACCTAGTTTTCTTGTTTCACAGCACTTTCATGCCACTTACCTAATATAAAGTCAGATAGGGCACTCAAGCTGACAAAAATTAGTACACCCAATCCGGTTGTGAGAAATAATGCTGCAAACATCCGAGGAATTTGTAAGTTGTAGCTGGAAATTAAAATCCGGTAAGCTATTCCAGATTTTGCCCCACCTGTACCCGCGACAAATTCGGCAACCACTGCACCAATTAATGCTAAACCACCGCTAATTTTTAAACCACCTAAGAAATAGGGCATGGCGCTGGGTAAACGCAGATACAGCAGTGTTTGCCAGCGAGAAGCTTTGTAAAGTTGAAATAGGTTAAGCAAGTTCCGGTCAACGCTGTTGAGTCCTAGTGTAGTATTAGAGACAATGGGGAAAAAGGCGACAATCCAGGCACAAACTACTAAAGCGGCGAAGGTATTATTTTTTAGCCAGAGAATGATTAAGGGTGCGATCGCAACTATCGGGGTTGTTTGTAAAATTACTGCATAGGGAAATAAACTGCGTTCAATCCATTTACTTTGGGTAAACAAAATCGCAATTAATAAACCAGAAATAACCGCAGCCAGAAAAGCTACAATAGTAATTTGCAATGTAATTAATAGTGATGGTAAAAGCTCATTCCAGTCAGTAATTAAAGTTTTAAATACTAATAAAGGTCCAGGGAGGATATAAGGAGGTAGATATGTTATCCGCACAAATATATCCCATATAACTAATGCTAAAATACCAACTACCATCGGTGCCCAAACGTCAGCATTAAAAAACTTACTCGATGTTTTTTGTGATTGAGTACGACGGATAAACAGCATAGAAATTCAAAGTTAAATGTTAAAACTCTAGCGATATTACTATTGGATGTAATACACTAAAATCCAGTATTATCCTAACAAACATCATGGTCACGCATCTATGAAAAAAGCGATCGCACATCAAACTGCCTTACTATTTACATGCTCTATGCTGCTGGTAGCTTGTGGTAAAAGTAGCAGTAATGATGTAAATTCTGCAAATAATCCAACAGCAACAACAGGTGCAGTTAATGCTATTCCTATCGGTATCGCCTTTGCACAAACGAGCAATGTAGCATTACTTGGTCAAGAGGGAACTGATGGAGTAAAAATTGCTGAGAAGTATTTTAATAATAAAGGAGGTATCAATGGTAGACCAATTAAATTAGTCTATCAAGATACTGGTGGCGATGAAGTTGGAGCCATTACTGCTTTTCAAACTTTAATTAGTAAAGATAAAGTTGTTGGCATTGTTGGCCCTACTCTATCACAACAAGCTTTTAGCGCTGATCCCGTAGCAGAACGCAATCAAGTCCCAGTGATTGGAGCATCAAATACTGCTAAAGGCATTCCCGAAATTGGTGATTATGTGGCTCGTGTTTCTTCATCTGTTGCTGTTGTCGCTCCTTATTCAGTAAAAGCTGCACTCAAACAAAATCCTCAAATCAAAAGAGTAGCTGTATTCTACGCTCAAAATGATGCTTTCAATAAGTCGGAAACAGAAATATTTCAGAAAGCAGTTACAAATTTAGGATTGGATTTAGTCACAGTCCAAAAGTTTCAAACTACAGATACCGACTTTCAAGCTCAAGCCAGCGATGCTATTAATTTAAAACCAGATTTAGTGATTATATCCGGGTTAGCTGTAGATGGAGGTAATTTAGTTAAACAATTACGAGAACTTGGTTATAAAGGAATAATTGTTGGTGGCAATGGTTTTAACACATCTCATATATTTTCTGTGTGCAGAGCGCTTTGTGATGGCATAATTGTGGCTCAAGCTTATAGCCCTATGTATGCTAGTGAAATTAACACGGCATTTCGCAAAGCCTACCTTGAACAATATCATAGAGAGCCACCCCAAGTAAGTGCTCAAGCTTTTACTGCTTTACAGGTATATGTAGAAGCTCTTCAATCTTTAGATAAAAAAAGTAACCTTAACAAATTGAGATTACCACAGTTGCGTACAGAATTGAATAAGGAATTACTAACAAAAAAGTTTCAAACTCCTCTCGGTGAAATTGCTTTTACACCAGTAGGTGATGTAATTCAAAAAGAGTTTTATGTTGCACAACTCAAGATGGAAGCAGATGGTGTTAATGGTAAATTTTCTTTTTTAAGCATAAAATAGTTGTAATATTGCCGATGCTCTGCAAGATGGAAGAGAGACGTAGTGAAGAAGTATTTAATAATATTTTAGATGCCCCGTTCGCGTGCTACATTACAGCAAGAATTTCTATAAAAATATTACAACTCATTTCAGATTTCTACAGTTCATAGCTTCGGCTAGATGCTGAGAAACTTCCCGGCAATATTGGTTATAGAGTAATGATGTCCGAAAATCATCGCCACGAGGGTAGGAAGCATCAATTTCTACATCAGCTACAATCCTTCCTGGACTTGTCCCCATGACTAGCACGCGATTTGATAAGTACACTGCTTCGTAAATATTGTGGGTAACAAAAACCACCGTCCAGCGGTTTTGAAGCCATAAATCGAGTAAATCACTATTGAGTTTGCTACGAGTAATTTCATCTAATGCCCCAAATGGTTCATCCATCAACAAGACATTTGGCTGAGTAACTAATGCCCTCGCAATTGATACCCGCATCTTCATTCCACCTGATAACTGGCGGGGATAGTTCTCTTCAAAACCTTGTAATCCTACCAGGGCTAATGTCTGCTGTACCAATGTGTGGCTGTCATTTTTAGACATTCTCGCCAACTTTAGCGGTAGGCGTACATTCTCCCTAACGTTTGCCCAAGGCATGAGTGCGGCATCTTGGAAAACAAAAGCCAGTTTTCTTGCTTGCTGAGTTTTACCCCAATCAATACTACCAGAACTTATCCGCCCCAATCCGGCAATCAGTCGCAGAACTGTACTTTTACCACACCCTGAGGGGCCAACTAAACTGACAAATTGTGATTCTGGAATTACTAAATTCAAGTCTTGTAGAGCAACAGTGCCATTGGTGTAGACCTTGCTAATCTGATTGAGTGTGATAATGGGACGATTACTCATTCAAAAAATCTGGAGAATAGTAAGCGATCGCTTACGTCTTGTAATAGCCTACCCCTTTATTCACAAATTGCAAGGTGTATGCGTCCTTGTAATTAACGTTGGATTTAGAAATCTTTGTATCAACCATGCTATCAAAGAGTGATTTCCACCTTGCGTCACTCATCGCCCCAATACCTTGCTTTTCTGCTGTATCAGAAAGAATAATTCCATATTCTTTTAGTTTTTGAATGCTATAGACAAGTTGCTCATCCGTCATTTCTGGATTATCTTTTTTAATTAACTGATTCCCTGGTTGGGGATTTTCCAGGTAGCTATACCAACCTTTAATTGAGGCATCAACAAATCGTTGCACTAATTCTGGATTTTTTTCTACCAGTTCTTTTTTGGTTTCAATAGTGGTTGCATACGGTTGATATCCATAATCTGCTAATAAAAATACTACTGGCTGAAAACCGCCCTGCTTCTCAATAGCAAATGGTTCAGACGTAATATAACCTTGTTGGGCTGAATTTTTGTCAATCAGAAAAGGAGCCGGATTAAAGTTGTAGGGACGCTTTTGATCGTTGCTAAAACCATACTTTGCTTCCAGTAAAGGCCAATAGGTAATGTTAGCAGAAGCAGAGACATAAATTGCTTTGCCTTTGAGGTCGGCAAGGGTTTTAATTGCTGGGTTGGGATGTGCAATCAGACACCAGGGGTCTTTCTGAAAAATTGCTGCGACTGTGATTTTGGGAATACCTTGTGCTATGGCGTTCACGGCATCCATGCCATAACCCATAAAGAAATCTACCGCATCCCCCATCAACAATTGAGTACCGCTAGGAACCTGCGGCCCACCCATTTTGATAGTTACATCTAAACCGTAGTCTTTGTAAATACCAGTGGCGATTGCCTGGTAAAATCCGCCGTGTTCTGCTTGTGCTATCCAGTTTGTACCAAAGGTAACTTTATCCAACCCAGAATTGCTAATTGATGCTTGGTTGCTGTTAGTACAAGCAGCAATAACGCTGCTACCAATCCAGATAGAACCGTATTGAATAAAATTGCGGCGACTAAGGCGATGAATTGCTGTTGATGAGGGCGATGACGGATTCATAAAACAGTATAATGCTCTCTCCTATCTGCCGTTGTAGCTGAATCTAAATGTACATTCTAGAATCAACTTTTGATTCACTAGTGAATAGGGCTGAATTTCTAGAGCACGTTGAAAAGCTCGGATCGCTTGACCATACTCTCCTAGTGCCGCATAACACAAACCCATACCGTGAAGCGCCCCAAAATGTATCGGATTGATCTGCACAACCATCTGACAATCTGCTAAAGATTTTTGATAATCACCAATACTGTAATAGAGAAAAGCCCGACGATTCCAAGCTTCGGCAAAATCCGGCTGATCTTTGATTAGTGCTGTCAGTGCTGTTTCAGCTTCAGCAATTTCACCTGCATCTAGTAACTTTTGACTACGGTCAATTATTTCCAGCCCATAGATTCCCTTTTGCTGAAACCAGATCCGCCAGATTTTTCTGGTTGCTTTGTCCCGGACTGTGGCATCCGGGTTTTTCAACTCTTCAAGTAAGGAATTGATAGATAAAGAATCCATGAATTTGAGATCAGTGAATATACCTTTGTATTAACTTTCTCACAAAATATATCTATTAATTCATTTTTAAAGTCATCTTTAAATTTGCGCTGATTAATTGCTAATTATGAAATTTCTGTGTTATTTATTGTATTCAGCAATACGACTAATACCACACTCGACATTTAGAACCATAAAAATAAAAACTAACTAGAGCTAGTTGACAGATCCCTAGTGACTAATAGCTGATAAAAACATCACCAAAAAAATAATGACTATGCCAAAGCAAAACGACGTTTCCAGGCATATTGTTCTTACTTCTCATCCTAGTAGCTTTGGCCCTAAACCAATTCCCATTCAATGGGGAGCAGCCAACCCTATGGAACGTGGGCCGATTATTGCCACGCTAACTAAGCAGGCACATCGCAACGTAATTGGCACTCACTCTGGCAGTTATGCGATTTATCGTGCTCTAGCAGTCGCTAGCGGTGCTTTACAGTCGGATCATCGAGCGGATCTGACGAATACATCTCCAGTAGAACCTATTGGGCCTCATCCTAGTTGGGCCGACCCTGATAAAATAGTATCCCTCGACCCATTTGGAGCGATCGCATCTGAGGTTTTTGCATCCTATTACCAACAGGGATATGATATTCGTCCAACGATCGCCATTACTCAAGCTCACATCAATATGCCAGAACTGCAAGATGCAGTAGACAAAGGTCGTTTGCAGGTAGATGGCAAGATTATGAAACCGGGTGGTGATTTGGTTGTCACCAAAGCCGCAGTTGAACCGGTTTGGTATTTACCAGGAATTGCCAAGCGTTTTGGCATTGCAGAAGCACTGTTGCGTCGCGCTTTATTTGAACAAACTGGGGGGATGTTTCCAGAATTGGTGACGCGATCGGATTTGGAGGTATTTTTGCCGCCAATTGGGGGTGTGACAGTGTATATTATCGGTGATTTGGCTGCGATCGCCGATCTCAACAAACCTGTAGCTGTGCGGGTACATGATGAATGCAACGGTTCTGATGTATTTGGCTCAGATATCTGCACCTGTCGCCCGTATCTGGCACATGGGATTGAAGTATGTGTCCAAACGGCACAGGAAGGCGGTGTGGGTATAATTGTCTATTGCCGTAAAGAAGGCCGCGCTTTAGGAGAAGTGACGAAATTCTTAGTTTACAATGCCAGGAAGCGTCAAGAAGGAGGCGATCGCGCTGATGCCTACTTTGCCCGTACAGAATGTGTTGCTGGAGTGGAAGACATGCGCTTCCAAGAATTAATGCCGGATGTGTTGCATTGGCTGGGCATTACCCGTATTGACCGAATGGTGTCGATGAGTAATATGAAGTATAACGCCATCATTCAGGCGGGAATTGAGATTGTGGAAAGAGTACCCATCCCCGAGGATTTGATTCCCCCAGATGCACGGGTAGAAATGGAGGCTAAAAAAGCTGCTGGATATTACACTACAGGGGATGTATTAGATGCAGATGGTTTGGCTGAGGTGAAGGGACGGACTTTAGACTAGTCAAGAGGGGAGTAGAGCAAATTTTCACTACTCCCCAGTCTCCAATACACTTCAGTTAAGGCTTGATCCTCCCTAACCCTCCTTTTTAAGGAGGGAATTAGAGCAAGCCTTTTGAAGGAGGATTGGGGGATCTTCCAGGGGCAAATATCGCTGTTTCTATGATTTGCAGGAGTTCTATAGTGGAAGTGCGAACCACAGAGGCGCAGAGAGAATTGATTGCATATCTTCGTTCACCTGTGGCGATTCGGGAACGTTGTGGGCAACTGTTTGCATTGGTAACTGAGGGACAGTCGCGTTATTTTACTTGCGATTTAACGCAGTTGACAAAAGTAGCAGATTATGTAATTGAAGTCATGCGCTACGAGTACCCGGATCTGCAAATTCCGTTTCACAGTCGTTGGCGACATTTTGAGGTTGGAGGTGTACCCCGTTTAGCCCAGTTAGATAGCCAGTTAGCGGAACTAACGCCTCTGGAAAAAGCTGCGGCTAAGTTTGATTTGGCGATTGTCAGTGTATTGCTAGATGCGGGTGCGGGGAATAATTGGCATTATAATGAGCAGGAAACTGGGTTAAATTTGGTGCGATCGGAAGGCTTGGCTGTAGCCAGTTTCCAAATGTTTTGTCAAGGGGCTTTTTCGAGTCATAATTTGCCTCAAGTAGATGCTCAAAGATTGCAAGCATTCACAGAATTAGAACTCACAACTGGGTTTCAGGTAAATACAGAAAATCCTTTGGTGGGAATTTCTGGACGGTTGAGATTATTACAAAAATTAGGTCAAGTTTTAGTCTCTTCACCTTATTTATTTGGCAATGAAAACCCCCGTCCAGGAAATTTGGTAAATTATCTCTTGGGCAAATCTCAAAATGGGCAATTAGCAGCTGCAACTGTTTTCAGTGCCATTCTGGAAGGACTGAGTGAAATTTGGCCTAGCAGATTAGAAGTTGCTGGGGTGAATTTGGGAGATATTTGGCAACATCCAGCTGTTAGGGATGATGGTTTAGTGCCATTTCACAAATTGTCTCAATGGTTGACATACTCTTTGTTAGAACCACTACAGGAACTCGGTTTAGTAATTACTGGTTTAGATGCCCTCACCGGATTACCAGAATATCGGAATGGGGGATTGTGTATTGATTTGGGACTTATTAATGGGAAACATCCAGATGTTTTGCACTCATCCCACTCAGTAGCATCAGAAATTATAGTTGAATGGCGGGCTTTGACCGTGATTCTCTTGGATCAAATTGCCGTCACAGTGCGCGAAAAGTTGGGTATGAGTCCCGAAGAACTGCCACTAGTAAAAATCCTGCAAGGGGGAACCTGGACAGCGGGGCGCAAAATTGCCGCAGAACTCAGAATAGCTGGTACATCCCCCATCCAAATAGATAGTGATGGCACAGTATTCTAAGGTAGGAGGCAGAAAGCAAAAACTTTTTATATCTGATTTTGATTCCTGCATTTCGTACCTATTTGATGTTTCCCCAAAAATTACGAATTAGTTTGGCATTATTAACTCTGTTGTCAACATAGCCAGGATAAATACGCAATCAACTGCTGAACCGACTAGGGGCCCAAAAACACTCTTTGGCAAAATAAATATTCCCAACGAGCATGATTAGCGTTCCCATAAACATCCACAGCCATTGTGTTTGACACCAGATGTAGAATCCCACCACAGCTACCAGCAAGATTGTCAATATTGTCAAAGTTGGCACGCGACAACTTTTAGGTTTGTAACGCAATGTACCAGCAAAAGTTGTCGGTATAAGCTCTAATTGTCGAAAGTCAGTTACTAAGCCAAGTGTAATCAGCCCTATAGCGATCGCCCAGCAACCTTTGTACACAATTGGATTACTCGCCCACGTCACACCTGCAATATATGCTAAGTTGATAGCGATCACCACTAAAAATGGCACAAATAAATTGTGGAATAGAAAGCGCAAGCGGTTAAGTAATTTCAGCAAAGTGCCTTCATTAATTATGTGGCCCACTGAAACAATCAAATTGTCGTAGATCATTCCAGATAGCACGACAATCAGCAGAATTTCGCTAATTCTATGTGATTGTTGAAATAAACTAATTCCCCAGATCGCCAACCCCAAAGTGGCTATCGTATAGACTAGATACAAAAAAGCTGCCATAATTTTTTCACAGAATTACTTAATTCTTGAAGAGAGTTTTGTAGCTCACAATTTGTTTTTCCAGCCGAGATTTGCCGTCGCCCTTTTTAGACTAAATAAACTTGGCGATCGCCAAGTTTTGGAAATATTCTGGTATATGACTATTGGTGTAGTATGATTGCTCAATGTGGAGTTCTATTCCCCAGCCCATGTTTTGATTAAGCTGTTTGCACTAGTCATGTAATACACAACTCTAAAAGCTGCACGTTTTGGAGAATCCATTCCCAAAATGCAGTCAAATATAATAAGGTGCATTACTAAACCCATAATGATATTTACAGGTATACCATCTATTAAGAGGATATCCAAGTCTTATGCAACACGATTTCTAAAATTCTCATTTCAAACAGATTTCGCTCATATAGGGAAATAGTTAAGTTCATCCCCCGTGATTCAGGTGTGGGATCAGCTTAACTAAGAAATTTGTGGAATTTAGGGTAGATGACTAGGAATAAATAAAGGTTTTAGGTATTTCTACAAAATAAATCTTTCCTAAGGGGTGTAGTAAACTGAATCCTGTTGAGCCAGCTATTAAATAACTATTGATTAAAATATGTACAATCAAGTAACACTAATTGAACATCCATTGATTCAGCACAAACTAACGCTGATGCGTAAAGCTGAAACTAGCACGACGAAATTCCGCACTCTCCTTAAAGAAATTAGCCTATTGTTGGCTTATGAAGTCACACGGGATTTACCACTGAAATATGAACAGATTAAAACACCACTAGCCCCGATGAGTGCGCCAATGCTTGCTCCTGATAAAAAGTTGGTGCTAGTTTCTGTGATGCGGGCAGGACAGGGAATTTTGGATGGTATGCTGGAGTTGATGCCATCAGCACGGGTAGGGCATATTGGTTTATACCGTGACCCGAAAACCCTGATTCCTGTTGAGTATTATTTCAAAGTTCCTCATGATGTTGACCAGCGAGATATGCTCGTGGTAGATCCAATGCTAGCTACTGGTAATTCGGCTGTAGCAGCTGTGGAACGGCTGAAATCAACTAATCCCTTATCAATTAAGTTTGTCTGCTTACTCGCTGCACCGGAAGGTATCGAGCGTTTTTGTGATATACATCCTGATGTGCCGCTGTATACTGCCGCCATTGATGACCATTTGGATGAACATGGCTATATTATTCCTGGATTGGGAGATGCAGGCGATCGTTTATTTGGTACAAAATAAGCTGGTTACCCATGAGCAAATGACGATCAGTGCAGTAATTAACCGAACACTACCCGAATCATTGATTAACAACTTTTACCTTCATCAAATTTGGGAGTTTTTTCAAAAAAGTCCATAGCAAATACATCAAATTTATACACTAACTTCATATACAATATTGATTTATTTTCTCAGACTATTCACGATCATCAACTATAATGTTGAATACTTCGACACCCAGAGTAGGGCAACAAATATTATATCGTAGCTACTAATGGTACAACCTACTATTGAACAGTTAGAAATAGAGATATCACAGCGGCTCATAAATTTATATAATGATAGACTAGGTAAGCCTCCTAGCCAAATTATTTGCCATTTTTTTGATACTGAAATTGTAATTTCTCTTGAAAACTCAGTTACTCAAGCTGAACAAACTCTACTGAAGGGAGGTTATGATAGTTTAGCTGAACAAGTACGATTATTTTTAGAGAAAATAATTAAACCAGAATTAAAAAGTTTGATTGAAGAAATTATTGGCAAACCTGTCCTTGACCTCATGACAAACACAAATTTAACAACAGGTCGTACTGGGATTATTGTGGTTTTCAATCAATTACCTGAGGTGCGTAATCCCGAATCTATTCCCAAGGTAAATGCCAAGAATTTAGCTGACTGATGTGGCGACTGATTACCATTTCTAATTGATTAAAATCATAGGGTTTAGTAATGCAATCATCAAATCCTGTGAGCATTTTGGAGTAATCATTTTGTACCACTGTTAAAGGTGTTACTGCAATAATTGGGATAGTAGCAGTTTTTGAGTCGTGTTTGAGGTTATCAATGACTCGGTTTGCACTCAAATTAGATAGCATCATATCTAGCAGTATTAAATCTGGTAGATGAGTTTGTGCCAATATCACAGCCCTCACCCCCTTACTTCTGCAAGAAGTTTATTGATCGGGTATATTTAACCCTTAAGTAACTGACGTGCAAATGCGATCGCCTCTGTTGCTGTTGAGACTTTCCCCTCAGCTTGTGCTACACCAATTTCTGTCAGTAGTTGGCCGATAATTGGCGAAGCTGGAATATCTAATGCTATAATCAACTCCTTCCCGCTCACTAGTGGAGTGGGATGAGCGACCAGATCATCAGGGTTAAGGTAGCGGTTGATCAAAGGTGCCCAAATAAGGCAGCATCTTGCTTTGGTTTCCACTGCTGTGTGTAGTGGCTTGTCACCAGACATTGCCTCTACCAAATTATCAAGTGCTACAGCTAACACTGCCGTAGCGGGAAAGACAATATTTGCGTCATGGAACAAAAAGTATTGTTCTCGCAAGGACATATCGACTACTCTAAGCTGCGGTAATAGTTTCAGAGCAGTGGTTACACCCCGAATTTCGGCACGACTATAAGTTAGTTCCTGTAGCTCTATTTCTGCTAATTCCGGATCTGGGTTGACAAGACAAGCAAGTTTGGCAATACCTAACCAAGTAGTTTTGATACTATCGCGGACATATTCTTGCAGTTGTACCCCAAGTTGTTGCCAATTTTCTGTCAGTAAGGCAGCTGCATTGTCAACTGCTGCTAGTTTGAGCAAGCTTTCACGGGTAGCGTTTTTGAAGAAAGGGGCAAGTAAACCATCTTCCCAAGCACTTGCGATCCAAGGAGTACCTTGAGAATTGGCCAGCAGATAGCCAATTTCTACCCTAACTCGTTCGGCTGCAACTTTGCTGATATGTGATGCTAAAGAACGAATAGCGGCTTGGGTAGCTGGCTCAATAGTAAAACCTAGTTGGGCAGCTTGGCGATAACCTCGCATTAACCGCAAAGGGTCATCTTTTAAGTTCGCGGGTGATACCATTCGCAAAATGCCCTGTTGTAAGTCTGCATAACCTTGCAGAGGATCGATAATTTCTTGGGTATGGGGATTATAAGCGATCGCATTTACTGTAAAGTCCCGTCTGTACAAATCAACTTCTAAACTATTTCCTTCCTGTTGGGCAAAATCAGCTGTGGCGTGGGGAAAAACCACACGCGCAATTTGTCTTTCTGCATCGAGTAACACAAAACCAGCTTTGTAATGATGAGCGATCGCTCTCGCCACCTTTACCGCCTTAGATGGTATAACAAAATCTAGATCCAGATATTCGCGAGTTCTGCCAAGAATCGCATCTCGGACAGCACCACCTACCATGTAAGCGGGTTGTGGCAAGAATTCCAAACTGAAAGGCCAATTTTCGGGAGCTAGGGTAGAAAGAATTGATTCGTGCATTGTAATAAAAATCAACCCAGCAACTCATGAATAACAGTTGGGCTTAAGTTAGATTAACAATAAAGGCCCCTGGAGTTGGTTCTATTATGTGTATTTGCGTGAACTGCCACTATGTAGACCGATGTGTTACCTATCATGCCGTAGAAGGGCAGCACCAACAGCCTCACTTGACCGAAACACCAAATTTTGATCCGAATGAACCTTCTATTAATGTCAACATTCGGACTAAAGAGGATGTAATTGAAATGGAATGGGATGTTGTTGGTTGTCTGAGCTTCAAGCGGGAAACGGGTAAGTGGTCGAAATTGCGTCCTGGTGAATTAGTGCCGACTTGAAACGTCAAAAGTAGTATGTTATGTTTGCGCCCATTAATAACAGAACGTTGACAATTCAATCCCAAGTTTCCTAGTGAAAGCAAAAGTATTTATTTTGACTTTACACACGTAAGTTTTTCGCGGGGGTATAGCGATCGCTAAAACCCTTTTTCCTTCGTTAAACCCCGCGAAATACCTGCGGTGTAAGCAATTTGACGAGGGTAGACTGTAACCTTATTATCAATAATTTAAGCTTACTGACAATTAAATTAAATTTATACTAAAATTACCCCTTCAAAATCAGTCATAGTAAGGGTTATAGAAGGGTAGAGTTTTTCAATCGCTTCCCGTGAGGGGATGCAAACAAAGTGAAAATTCAGAACTATGATGTGCTTGAATAGATATATCAACTTAACTATAGAAAAATCAATATTTTAATTAACTTTGACCACAGAACTAAAACACCTCACAACAACGAAATACGCTTTATCACTACACACCACTACTCCCGAATTGGGTTTAGCAATTAGTAATTTTGCAGGCGAAAGTCGCTCTCAAGTTTGGAATTTGGGGCGTGATTTATCTAGCCTAATACATCAATATTTAATTGAATTTATCAAACCGCAAACTTGGGCAGATTTATCCTTTATCGCAGTTGCAAAAGGGCCAGGCGGCTTTACGGGAACTAGGATTGGCGTTGTTACTGCTCGCACTTTGGGGCAACAGTTAGATATTCCTGTATTTGCGATTTCAACTTTGGCTGCGGTAGCTTGGTCAGAAGCAGGCAAAAGTCAAAATCCAAAAACTATTGCTGTAGAAATGCCAGCACAACGAGGTCAAATTTTTGCTGCTATTTATCAGTTTGAGCCAAATACTTCTAAACTAAGAGTCTGTTTGTCAGATAGAGTGTTGACACCAGAAGCATGGCAGGAAACTTTAGCGAATTGGAACACTAATTATCAGTTGATTCAAGCTCAATCTGAGCTAGCAGCGACGGTGACAAGTATTTTGGAACTAGCTAATCTCGATTGGCAAGAGGGCAAGTGTCCTAATTGGTCAGAGGCTTTGCCATATTACGGGCAGCATCCTGTAGAGCTTTAACTGACATGCGTCAATTTCTTCGCCACGTTTTAATAATGCTAAGGAACCGGGCAGAAATAACTTACCTATAGAGCAATACGCTTGGCTTAAGGCTAAAACTATTTGTCAAAGTCAATTTTTTATGTAGACGGGTTCGCGCAGCGTCTGTCTGCGACACGCTGCGCGAACGTAGAGAAGTGGCTTGCCGCAGAACAAGAGTTTAAGCAAATTTCTACAAATATGGCAAGTAGCACTTTTTCCACTTGTGATGTTAAAACCGTAAAAGTTGAGAATAGCAGCTATTCTGGGGTTAGACAAAATCCCTAGCTGATATTGATATATAAAGTTTGTTGTTCCAATAGAGATTAAATGTATGGATCTAACAGAATTAAAGTGGACTAAAAATGTCAATCATAAGGGTGATGATAAATATTGGGCTTATCAAAATATTGACCCAAATTTAAATATTTTCCGATTAAATTGGAAAACAGAATACGCAGAGAACGCCCTTAAACCACAGGAAAGCGAACTCATTCTTTTAAGACAGCGTACCAAAGTAACGCATATTGTCAAACTTCTGAACAATACTTTGTATAAAGAGCTTCCCCCTGGAGAATTTAGTATATACCGTCTAGTTGAAGTAGTGTGGATAGCAGATTATTGGAGTGTACCTCCAGAACAAGACATAGTGTTTGGTTATCATGTCCATCTTGAGGGGGGTAAAGTGATGAAGTTGGAAACCTTACCTACATTCGACGAACATTGGGGTAGCCGAGGTGGATTAGTAGGATTTCAAAATCATCTTCTAAGAGCGCTTAAATTAGAACGATAAGATGCATTTTTCCTGGGGTTTTAAGCGATCGCATCACAGTGCATAAATCCAAAGTCAAAACAGCCACAGCCAAACTGGGAGAGTAACCAGCAATACTATAGCCCCAGTAGCTAAGGCAGTAACTGCTAGATCGCGATCGAGATTGAATGTCTCAGCAATTACCAGTGTGCCGAAAGCTGGAGGCATAGCCATTTGTAAGAGAATTACCTTTGCTGTGGAACCAGTTAATCCAAACAGTGGTAAGATGCTGCCCAATATCAAGGGAACTAACAACATTTTGATTCCCAAGCTCATCCCTGCTTGTGGTAGGCTACGCCAAGATTTGAGCAGCCCTAGTCGCATTCCGATTAACACCAGAGATAAAGCTACACTACTCCAAGCCAATTTCTCCAAGCAGAATTCTACTACTGTGGGAATTGTTGCTTCTCGAACCAGCAAGCCAAATCCGAAACTCCATAGCGCAGGATTAATTAAGATGGCCCTAGCAGTCTGCCAATGATTCTGGACACCGCCGCCAAAACGGGCTGCTAGTAGAACACCCAAGCCATAAGTTCCTGGGAATGAACCTAACAAATCGTAAAATAACGCCCAAGCAAAGTATTCCTTGCCTAGTATTGCTAAGGTGATGGGAAAGCCAAGATAACCTGTATTACCCAACGTTGCTGCTAATATCAAGCTAGCCTGAGTTGGTGCTTGAGGAATAGTATTTCTAAAATGGGCTTGTCCTTTAATGCCTAACCAAGCTAAAAATGCTCCTAGTAAAATGGCTAGGTAAGCAATCGCAGGTGCAATCCAAATTTGTCCTGATAAGCTGGATTGTCGCAAAAACGATACTATGCTTATGGGTACTCCCACCCAAAAAAGAAACAGTCCTAAACGTGTAGGAACTGTTACAGGTAGTTTGCGTCCCAGAATAAAACCTACCAGGACTAATCCTCCCAGCTTGACGTATAGTTCTAAAAGGTTTGTCAAGATTGCGCCTAAGAACCACAGATGTAAAATGCTACCTGTTACGTTTACTTTTGTCCAGTGCAAAATCTGTTATGGCTATCCCACAAAAACAGGAGTTTACCCTTGAATAAGGCTGGGTTTTCTGGAAGACCGCAAAACTCATCGAATGACTTTGGTGATGATATTCCAGTGGCTGTACGCGATACCCCTGATGCAACACCTAAAATTTGGTTGCAACCCCGAATTATCTTTATTGGGGGAGTTGCAGGATTTGTCTTGCTGGCTTCAATTAGCAGTTTTTTATTTTTTGTCACTGCACCCAAAAAAACCGTCGATTCTCAACCTTTACCAGCTACTTCTCCTCCTGCAACTCCAACAGCATCTAATAATTCCAGCGATACTGTGTTAGGACATTTTCCATACCCAGAAGCCCCTGAGTCAGAACTAGTAACCATCTCCGCAAATAGGGGCATTAGAATGCGAAAAACTGCTGCCCAAAAGTTTGAGGAGATGGTAGCAGCAGCGCGGAGTGCAGGTGTAATTTTAGTACCAATTTCTGGCTTTCGCTCAGTCAAAGACCAGGAACAGTTGTTTTTTGGTGTCGGTGCGCAGCGAAATCAAACGCCAGCACAACGAGCTGCCCTCAGCGCTCCTCCTGGTCATAGCGAACATCACACGGGTTATGCTGTGGATGTTGGAGACGGATCGGTACCAGCAACTAATCTTCAAACTAACTTTGACAATACCAAGGCTTATCGGTGGCTGCAAGCAAATGCACCGCGTTTTGGCTTTGAAATATCATTTCCTAAAGATAATGCTCAAGGTGTGAGTTATGAACCGTGGCACTGGCGTTTTGTAGGCGATCGCAATAGTTTGGAAATGTTCTACAAAGCCAGAAACTTGAAACCCGCTAAGATATCGCCATAAAAGACAGCAGACAGGAGTCAGGAGTAATTGGTTTTAATCCCTCTTTCCCTACTCCCTTTCCCCTAGTGGAGGCTGAAGCACCACTTCCATAAGGGCTGGACAATAATATCTAGCGATATCCTTAGCGATCGCATCTGGTCGGGAAATTTTATCTAGATTGCAAAGTAAAATCACGGTAATTTTGTCATCAATAAAGCGGGTAATGTTACTTGCAAATCCTAAAATTGAACCATTATGACCAACTACTCGGCGATCGCTATAATTCAATACCCACCAACCTAAACCTGCAACATATCTCAACTTTTCCCAATCATCACCCTGATTTGAAAAATGAGGAGTCCACATCAAATCAAGGGTTGATTGCTTTAGCAGAGTTGCACCACAAAGCGCCTGTTCCCACTTAACCATATCTTTCACACTGGAAAGTTGACCTCCAGCAGAATAGGTGACTGAGGGACTGTAATAAGGTTTGTTAACAAGCTTGCTGTTTGGCAAGCGATAGCCAGCAGCCCGGTGCGGCACTATGTCGCTGGGATTATTCATTACGGTTGCATTCATTCCCAAAGGAGCAAAAATGCGCTCTTGCAACAAATCTCCATAAGATTGTCCAGTTACCTTTTCTAGGAGCAAACCCAGTAGATAGTAGCCTGTGTTGTCATAGGCGCTAAACTCACCCGGTTGGAACTTGAGGGGTAGGTGAGTAACTAGAGCCAAAATTTCAGATTTAGATAAATCAAGATGGGTAATTTCCCAGTAGTTTGGAGCATCGGTATAGCTAGGAATTCCAGACTGATGAGACAGAATATGCCCGATTGTGACATTTTGCCACGTTAGGGGTAGACGATCGAGATAGTCTGCGATCGCATCTTCTAGCGAAATTATCCCTTGCTCCACCAGCATCATTATGGCTGTAGCGGTGAAAGTTTTACCGACAGACGCAATTTCATAAACTGTATGTTCAGTAGCTGGAACAGAGTGTTCAACATTCGCCAGTCCATAGCCTTTAACTAAAACAGGTTCACCTTCCTGCACCACTGCAACAGAAAGTCCAGGAATCCGGTTTTTAGTCATTGTGGCTCGAATATAGTCGTCAATCACAATTGACCTCATTGTTATTTGGCGATGGGAAGAAGCAAGGGAGAAGAATTTCCCCCTCTGCCTTTTTTCAATGCCCTATGACCAATTTCATCTGCTATTTCCTGCCTTCTTGGGCACTGGTTTCTGATACTTGCCTGGATATTTGCGCTGAAAATATTCTTCCATAATTTGTAAGATCATCGGCGCAGCAATGCTACCGCCGCCGCCCCCGGAATGTTCAGCAAATGCCACAATCACAATTTCTGGTTGTTCAGCAGGTGCATAGGCTCCAAACCAAGCGTGATTTTGCTTAACACGGCCCTTCCACGCTTCAGCTGTGCCACTCTTACCAGCGACTGGGGGAACTGTTGGCTGCTTCAAAGCTTTACCCGTACCTTCAGCTACTACTTTCTGTAGTCCCTGACGCAGAACACTTATGGTTGTTGGCTTCATATTTAAAAATGCTCGCCAGCTTTTTGCTTCTTCATTGTCTTTAAGCAAATGCGGCTGGACTCGATAGCCACCATTAGCGGGCACGGCAAACATAATGGCAACTTGCAACGGTGTAGTTTGTAAAGCACCTTGACCAATCGACATATTAATGCTATCGCCTACAGTCCAAGGTATCTTCCAAGTTTTCTGCTTCCAAGCCTCATCTGGCACTAAACCTTTTGCCTCTTCGTTGCCAAACTCAAAGCCCGTTCTTTTACCAAATCCATACTTGCGAGTCCATTCAATTAAAGTTGGCCCGCCGACTCCCCGACCAATTTGATAGAAGAAAGTATCACTACTCCACTGTAATGCTCCGACAAAACCCAATGGCCCGAACCCGGCGTGATTCCATTCACCAAATCGGGTGCCGCCAAAGTTTAAGGAACCGTAGGTTTGCAGGACTGTGCTAGGAGAAAATTTACCTGATTCTAAACCGGCTGTGGTGGTAACAATTTTGAAGGTGCTAGCGGGTGGAAAGGCGCTGAGGGCGCGATTCACCAAGGGATGATCGGCACCTTGGACAAATTCCCAATCTTTTTGGGTAAGTTTCTGCTTCGAGAAAATATTTGGGTCAAAGGTGGGATGAGATACCATTGCTAAAACAGCGCCATTCTTTGGATCGAGAGCCACGATCGCACCGTCGCGATCGCCTAAAGCTTTTTCTGCTGTCTTTTGCATATCTAAATCTATGGTCAAGTGCAAATCGTGACCAGCTTTTGCCTGTTTTTCGCCTAAAACCCGGAGTGGCCGACCTGCACCATCCACTTCTACCTGCTGACCGCCCCATTCGCCCCGCAGACTTTTCTCATAAGCTTTTTCAACTCCCATTTGACCAATCACATCACCCAATCTGTAACCTTCCTGCTTTTTTTCTTTTAACTGATTGGCGGTCAGTTCTCGCGTATAGCCTAATACATGAGCTAATTCCTTGCCGTGGGGGTAGTAGCGAACAGCTTCTGTATGAATTTCCACGTCTTTAAGTTCAGCTTGATACTCCTTCAATCCTGTGATTTGCGCTTCGTTCAAGTTACGAGCAATCCGTATCAGTGAAGAAGAGTTAGCACCTGCCTCTTCTAGTTTCTTTTCAATCTCTTCTTGGGGAACGTCGAGAATTTGAGATAGACGCGCTCCCACTAATGACCACGCTGGCTTGGTATGCGCCATCGGCCACAAATATACAGAGCGAGGATAGCGAGTACTGGCTAAAAGTTTGCCGTTGCGGTCAAAGATATTGCCTCGTTCTGGTTGTTTGGGAATCATCCGAATTCGATTTGACTCGGCTCGTTTTCGGTGGCTTGCTCCTTCATTAATTTGCAAATATGCCAAGCGAATGCTGATTCCTGTCAGCATCAATAGAGTAAATATAATTAAAAATATCGGCTGGAAACTTTGTCCAACAGTACGTGTATTTTTTTGTCCGCCAAGTGGAGATGGTTTAAGGAAAGTCATAAGGAAAAGAGGATTTCAAAATTAAGATTATCTGTAAATAACTCTGCTAAATTCTTAGCAGGTATTTAAGGGCAAACTAATTGGCAGTAATTAATTGTTTTCAATTGATACCATAAGCTCATCTCTTCTATTGCGTCGCCCAAAGGCTTTTTGAATTTTAAACTTTACACACTACTGGTCTGTCCCATTAATTTTGATGAGTTTGTAGTAAGCACTTCAGTGCTTAAAAATCTAGGACTAAAGTCCTTACGACGAACTTTTTCAGCCATCAAAACTAATGGGATAGACTAGAAACTCTTACGCAGTATACCTGTTTGACTTTTGACTTCCGCCTTGCGGTACTAGTCTCCAGTGCCACGTCCTGAACTTTGAGTTTTAGCTTCTGATGGGTCAGGCTGAGGTTTTTGATACTTACCTGGATATTTGTGCTGAAAATAAGCTTCTAGTACTTGTAAAACCATCGGTCCGCAAATAGTACCGCCATGTTCGCCAGTATTTTCCCCAAAGGCCACAACCACAATTTCTGGCTTATTACTGGGCGCATAAGCACCAAACCATGTATGATTTGGGCGACCAACACCAGCTTCAGCTGTACCACTCTTCCCGGATGCTTGGGCAATTGTCGGCACGTCTAAGCGTTTACCAGTGCCTTCACTCACTACCTTTCGCAGTCCGTCACGGAGAACTTTGATAGTTGTCGGCTTCATATTTAAGGATTCTCGCCAACTTTTCGCTTCTTCGTTATCTTTAAGCAAATGCGGCTGAACTCGATACCCGCCATTAGCAGGGACAGAAAACATAATCGCCGATTGCAGAGGTGTCACTTGCAAAGCGCCTTGACCAATTGACATATTAATGGTGTCGCCAACAGTCCAAGGCGTTTTCAAAACTTTCCGCTTCCATGTTTCATCTGGAACCAAGCCTACTGATTCTTCATCACGAAATTCAATACCAGTTCTTTGACCAAACCCGTATTTGCGACTCCATTTAATTAAAGTTGGGCCGCCAACTTTTCTGCCAACTTGATAGAAGAAAGTATCGCTACTCATAGCGATCGCTCTGGGAAATCCCAATGGCCCGAATCCGGCGTGGTTCCACTCACCAAATGTCACCCCACCCACGGTAAGGGAACCAAAGGTTTGTAGTATTGAGTCAGGAGAAAATTCACCTGATTCCAGTCCAGCTGTAGTAGTCACAACTTTAAAAGTACTGGCGGGCGGAAAGGCACTCAGGGCACGATTGACCAAGGGATGATCTTTACCTTGGACACTTTCCCAATCTTTTTGCGAGAGTTTTTGTTTGGAAAAGATATTTGGGTCAAAGGTGGGGTAAGATACTAACGCTAAAACAGCACCATTGTTTGGATCGAGTGCTGCGATCGCACCTCGGTGATTTCCTAAAGCTTTTTCGGCTGCTTTTTGCACATCCAAATCTATGGTTAAGTGCAAATCATTACCAGCTTTTGCCTGTTTCTCCCCGATAACTCGGATTGGTCTACCTGCACCATCCACTTCCACTTGCTGACCGCCCCATTCGCCCCGTAGAGCTTTCTCGTAAGCCTTTTCCACACCCATCTGACCGATTACATCTCCCAGTCGATAGCCTAACTCCTTCTTGCCCTTTAACTGGTCGGGGGTTAACTCCCGTGTATAACCTAGTACGTGCGCTAATTCCTTGCCGTGGGGATAATAACGTACAGAATCTGTATTGATTTCCACTTCTGGGAGTTCATTTTTATACTCTTTTAATGCCGTAATTTCTGCTTCATTTAAATCGCGAGCAACCCGGATGAGTGAAGAAGAATTAGCACCTGCTTGTTCTAATTTCTTTTCCATCTCATCTTGGGGAATGTTGAGAATTTGCGCTAGACGCGGGCCGACTACAGACCAGGAAGGCTTAGTATGTGCCATCGGCCACAAGTATACAGAGCTAGGATAGCGAGTGCTGGCTAAAAGTTTGCCATTCCGGTCAAAAATATTGCCCCGTTCTGGTTGTTTGGGAATCATCCGAATTCGGTTTGCTTCAGCTCGTTCCCGGAGTTTTGGCCCTTCAACTATTTGCAAGTAAGCCAAACGAGCCTCAATACCAGCGGCCATTAATAGGGTAAATACGATTAAAAATATTGATTGGAAACCGCGTCCAACGGTGCGTGTATCTTTTTTGCTGCCAATTGATGGGAATAAAGACATAAACAATTCAAAATTAAAAATGAATAAACACAATCCTAGCCAGCCTTTTAACAATTGCTAATATGCAATTTTAATACTTGTTAGCTTAATCGAAGAATGCGTAAGTACATGCATAAGTATATACATTTACCGTAAATTCAGTCCCAGTACTGGGTATGAAAGAATCGGGCGAGTATATTCTTGAACAATTGTTTTTGGCGGATACAATAAACCAAAGTGTCAAATCTAGTCTGCCCAAAAGACTACATCAATTGACAAAATTTCATAAAATCACGGCATTCTACTGAGGATTATGGCTCAAATTGTCATGCAGAATCAGAGGGGGATAACAACTTTTCAGCCACTTGATGTTGAACTGCGTAATGTCTTCAAGTTTTTTAACCAAGAACCAGCAGTAAATGGAATCGACTTGGATGTTAGACAAGGAGAATTTTTTAGTATTTTAGGCCCCTCCGGTTGTGGTAAAACAACAATACTGCGCTTAATTGCTGGGTTTGAAATCGCTGACGCTGGCAAGGTGTTGATTCGGGGTCAGTCTATGACTAATGTGCCGCCTTACCGCCGACCCGTCAATACTGTATTTCAAAGTTACGCTCTATTTAACCATCTGAATGTCTGGGATAACATCGCCTTCGGACTGAGGGTAAAAAAAGTACCCAAATCGAAAATTGAAGCGAGAGTCCAAGAAGCTTTAAAACTCGTGAAAATGGAAAGTTTGCGATCGCGCTTTCCCAATCAACTTTCTGGTGGTCAACAGCAGCGTGTCGCTTTAGCCAGGGCCCTAGTCAACCGTCCCACAGTGGTACTACTGGATGAACCTTTAGGGGCGTTAGATTTAAAACTCCGTAAGGAAATGCAAGTTGAGTTATCAAATTTACACAAAGACTTGGGATTAACCTTTGTGATGGTGACGCACGACCAAGAAGAAGCATTGTCTTTGAGCGATCGCATTGCCGTGATGAATCAAGGCAAAATTGAACAAGTTGGCACTCCTAGTCAAATTTACGAGCGTCCTCAGACATCCTTTGTTGCTGATTTTATTGGCGATACTAATTTATTTAGCGGTGAAATTGTTGGGGTAGACTCCTCTAATGTGCAAATTTCGACGAAAACAGGACTCTCAATTGTCATTAGCCGGGCTGAAGATACACCGTCGGAAATATCACAAACAGTAGTGGTAAGTGTGCGCCCAGAAAAAATACAGCTTTCGCTTTATCCACCCAACTTGCCAGCTAACTGCTTTGAAGGGCGGCTTGTCAATGTTATGTATTTGGGCACACATGTTAATTATGTTGTGGAATTAACAAATGGCATTAGGATCAATGTGTTGCAACCTAATACTTTTGGCGCTTTACCAGACCACGACACACTTATTTATGCCTGGTGGGCAGAAACTGATTGTTTAGCTATTAATCAAATGTAGAATCCCCAAGATTATGAATAAGTGAGCGAACGCGGGAGCGTGTCGTCAGACAAGCGAAATTTGTTCAGCGCTGAATCGGAATTGTAATTACAATTGACACTCCTCTAGTACTCAACCAACCCAAAAATGACGGTTGAAGGCAAGCAGGGGAAGCAGAGGAAGCAGGGGGAGAAAAAAACTTGATTTTCTTACCATAATTCCCGCAAAGTTTCTTTGGTGGACTACTAGCTAAAGCCGTTCGCGTAACGTCTCGTAGAGAGGGGATTCTTGAATCTACAGCAGTTTTCAAGTAGATGAGGTACAAAATGCAGGACTCATACCAATTCACGAAAAATTTGATTCAAATAAAGCATCAAGAATAAAATCCCACCCTGTTATGGAAGCAACGGTT
>NZ_JAVRBN020000053.1:0-37379 GCF_034531305.2 Nostoc sp. ChiQUE02 | reverse complement strand
TTAATGATGCATGGTGACACCAATGTTTTACCCGTGGATACTTGCATTGATGCGATGAGAGGATATGGTCGAACTCATACCACCAGAGCTTATCAACCATACAAACAGTATGGGTTTAAGGAAGGCGATATAGCTCTGGCGACAGGTCTTGATAAGCAAATCGCCTTTCGAGTGGGTAAGCAGTATCAAATCACACCTGATATGATTGTTGACCCCGTTTATCAACAGCAGTGGGCTGATATGGAAAAGCACTCACCCAAAGCATTACCAGAACTGTTCACGGGCAAAGGGCAGGTGTGGGGACTACATCTTGAACCCTTGGGGGATTATGTGGAGGGTTTTATAGTCCCGTTTCCTGAACCACAAAACAGAGCCTCACCTAACCAAACAGTCCAAACTCAATCAGTCACTATTGATGACTTGAGAAATTGGTACAATGCCGCAGATAAGTTAGGGAAGCTGGAGAATTACAAAAAACGCATTGTAGAAGTGGCCAATCAGTTTAAAGCTGGTGAACAATTATCAGCCGAAGCGTTGACAGTAATGAATAAAGATAAATTTGAACTTGAAGCCATCAGTCGGCTGACTCAAATTGCTCAAAGGATTGGCATGGTCTGGGGGAAATCTGATGAAAATGGTACTAAAGTCCAAGGGAAAATTTATGACTTGGCTTTCAATACCCAGCAGAGGGATTTAACTATTTCGCAGAAAGATGGAGAGGTAATTTTAAACTTGCAATCTGGGAGGGTACAGACTAATAAACTAACTCCACAGATATTGCAAACTTTTGAGGATGCTAATACTCAAATTGATAAAATATTAACTAAATCTCAAACACAGCAAGTAGACTTACAAAGATGAAATTATCCTAAAATAGCCTTTTTAAGCAATAGAGAAGGAGAACAGCACTATGGAGACGGCTAATTTAGAGCAAGCACAGGTTTCTTATAATCAAGGTTTGGCACATCTAAATTCAGGCAATTTAGATGCAGTTATTGAGTGCTTTAGAGAAGCATTACTACTTAATCCTAATTTTGCTGAAGTTCACAATACTATAGGACTAATTCAGTTTCAAATCGAAAAATATGAAAATGCGATTCAGCTTTTTGATAACGCATTAGCAATGAATCCGAGTTTTGCTGAAGCTTATAATAATCGAGGATTAGCTCGGTCAAAAATCTGTCATAAGTCAGAATTTCCCAAGGTGATTGAAGATTATACTAAAGCTATTGCTCTGAATCCAAAATTAGTCCAGGCTTATCTAAATCGGGCTGATACGTATAAAAATTTAACTGGTGACAACCCAGCAGCTATCTCAGATTACAATCAAGTAATTTCACTTGACTCAAACTGTTTATCAGCTTATATAAATAGGGCGAATATTTACTTTTTATCTGGGGAATTAGAAAAATCACTCTTTGATTTAGAAAAAGTATTATCTCTAGATGGTGATTGTGCAGAAGCATACTGTGGACGAGGGACAGTCAGATTCCATCTGGGCAATATTGAGGACGCTAAAAAAGATTTATTTAAAGCTTTTGGTTTGTATGAGGCGCGAGGGAATATGATTTACTGTGCTTTTACTCGAAGTTTGATTATGGAGCTTTTTCGAGATCATGAAGTTTACAAAGATTTGTTTGGGGTTGAAAGTAGGATAAGCAAATCGAAAAAATAGCCACTTTTGTCGAGCGGCTACAAATTAAATTCTTTCTTCATTTCTTTCTGCGATGGCGTAACCGCCCACCGTAGGTGATCGCAGAGAGCGATAAACCTTACAGTAATAATCCCTTCAATAGGTCTTTAAGTTAGTATCTTTCCTTGTCCGTTTTGGCACAGTTATGCCAAATATGCTAAATACAAAAGTAAAACAACTGCCAATGCTCGATTACGTCAGTGCAGGAATTGCGTTTTACATAACAATGCTTCCAGTACAAGAGTGGATACTAGAATTCCGCCTCGGTTATCTCGGTCGCTACTGGAGCCTGATAAGTGTTGCTGGCTTATTCATTGGCTTTTTGCTCTGTCTGCTGATATTTGTGCCATTGATTATTAACATGACACTAGATCCGTTCAAATATCCAGATCATTTTGTCATGAGCGGGATCGCTGCGGTGATTTTTGGTGCAATACTCTGGCTGGGGCAGTGGCTAATTCTCCGTCATACTGAGATGACACCGAGAATTTTTGCGCTGATCAATACGGTAGTTGGAATTTCTGTCTTTTCTGTGCTGGTATGGTTTAATCAAAAAAGTTTGCAGTGGAGCGGTGGCCCGATTGAAGGTTGGAAAACTGGACTCATTTTTCTAGTGGGTGGTACAGTTACTGGAGCCGCGACGGGTAAGGCTTTGGATTTTTACTGTGGACGAGTTGAGCAGCGATTAATCAGACTTGAGAGGGAGAGGGTAGAACAAGAAACCCAAGAGCGGGAAAGGCTTTTGAAAGAAAGAATTGAGAAGGAGAAATTAGAGCAAGAACGTTTAGAAGCAGAGATGGCAGAACGGAAAAGGATACAGCGAGAGGCGGCTCAAGAGGAAGAACGCCTGTGGTACGAAAAACACGGGAAAGACTATGCTGATTATGAATATGACGAGGATGAAGAGGAGTACGAAGATGAACACCAGGAGGAATAAACTGGTTTAGAGCAAAGCTCGCCATATCCGGCTTTTGGTGGTTTTGCCATTCGCTACATTATTAAACTTGGCTTGTGCGTAGAAGTTCAGCATACGCTGTTGCTGTATCTTTCATATATTGGTACTCTTCTCTAATTCTTTTATACTTATTCTCAATAGCAAAGCTGTCATTTGGAAGGAGATTTGGGTCATATTGTGCAACTTGTCTGCCAATCAAAAGTTCTCTAATAAAGCCAATATAGACTTGTTGTAATTCTTCAGCTTTATCGAGTAAGTTCTCCATTTGAAATAATGCTCTTTTGTAAATTCCCTGTTGACTAGCATAAAATTCTGACGTAAGTACTAAATCCAGTAAATTGTTGGTTTTGTGCCACTGCTTTCTTAATTTTAAAATTTCTGGTTCGACAAATTGGATATGCTCTTTAATTAGGAAGGCTAGTTGTTGAGCTACTTTGAGATTTGCTTTTTTATCGATATTAATTTTATCGAAAGTTGGAATACGTATAGATTGAAGATTATGCCAGGAATAAATGTACTCAATGCCTTCGGGTGTGAGCTTTGGAAAAATGACCTGGATTCTTTGATTCTCCTTAACCTCAAAAAAGATACCAAAGTTACCTAAAGGTAAATTTGGGTAACGAATATCTGCTCCATCAACTTCCAGCACTAAGTTACTTTTGATGCGCTTTATCTTTTGATCGTGATAAAAAACAAACCAATATCCGGCAAGCATTATTAAAATGATTATAGTGATGCTTATGATCATTAGAGCCAATTGTGTAATTTATAAAATTATTGTTGAGACATTAGTTACCTCAAGTATCTCAAATTTGACATGATGATGCCTTGGGCTGGGATCAGTTCAGTAGTATATAAATACTATCTCTCTTTTATCAGTCTCCGGGAGGGCGATCGCTAGAAGCCTCATAAGGCAATCAATACAAGCTATGCTATTAGAAAAATAGGTCTTGTATTTCTTTCCCGTTGCCAACTTCCTTTGATGGTTACAAATCAAAGTCAAGGCTGAAGGTTTCGCTTGAAGAATCTTCTTCTTTCTCCTGTGCCAATGGAGTTGAAGTCATTGAAGGAAGTTTGTTCGGCTCAGTAGTAATCGGCGTGAAAGCTACTTGTTGTGTAGCTAATCCAGCCTTGATGAAAACAAAATAGCAATCAATAATAAAGTAAAGCGTCTCCAGATAACTTTTACCTAGTTGTTGGGACTCTGCAAATATGCGTTCTCGATAGTTTTCTTTAAGCCGAATTTTTATCGGAGCTAAGTCAAATTTCTCTGTCATTGTGATCATTTAATAGATGTAGTAGGCGAATTCTTGCTGCTGATGGCTTTTGCCATCTCTAAAAGCCCAAAGACATTAGCTTCCACTGGGTTGTCCAGTATTTTGAACCCGTTCTTCTCTAAAAGCTTCTTAAATCCAGGTAAGAGGCAGCCTCCACCTATCGCCCAGATTTCATCCCCTTGGTGTTTGGCATCAAGTGTTAGATTCACCACTTTCTTCAAGTATTTTTCATACCAATCTTTTAAGCAAGCGCTGTAAACATCTTTGATATCAATGTCCCGGCTGTACCGAGTATGCCCCATTTCCAAACAAAATCGGATTTTGGATGCATCCCCGATTTTTCCGCCATTTAAATGTTTCATCTTTTGGGAAATATCATTGATGAGAACTTCTACGCCAGTGGGGTAGGCGGTGTGAACTTCTCGTTTGCCTTGGTTGTAACGAGAATACAGAGTTGTGCCATTGCCAAAATCTAAAATGGTTAATTTTTTTGGTAGTTGATGCCCAAACAATGCACCCATCCCTTCTAGTACGACTTTCAGGACTTCGATCTTCACCTCTGATTGTTTGCCAGCAAGTATTGGCTGATATTCCCCGTTTAGTACTTTTTGCAATTCGTCAGCCAGAGCGACATCATGTAAGCTAACGACTAATTTTAAATGCCAAGCCTTACGGTGTGGTAGATGTGCCAATGCACCGAATAATGTTAACAATGCGTTGTTGACTTTGTTTTCATTGTTATCAGTGTTTCGGTCAAAATAATTTCCTGTACGAAAAGCTGATTCTCCAACAGTGTAAGCACTACCGTTAAAAACGACCCTCCCTGGTACGTCTTCCATCTCGGCATTAGTTATATAGCTGGGGACACGAACTACTTCAAAGCCATCGACTAAAAGTTTTAGGCTTCCATAGCCGTTATCAAAGCCAGCAGGAAAAATTTTTTGCAAGGTGTGAATGTTAGACATAGGGGACGAGTCAATACGGTTTGATTAAAAAAGTTATCTTGATAAATAATAATTGTTAATGCAAAGATTTTCTCTTGCTCCTCGGCTCCAGCCTGAAGAACTTATCATAACCTCTTGGGGTCTAAGTGGGGTAAAACCTCACCTAGTCAAATGTACCCCACAAAGACCCCACAAAGCCCCCATGTAGGGGTCAAATTTCGCTCAAGCACCTAAACAATCTTGGGGTACACAAAGCCCCCATATAGCCCCCATGAATTTTTTTGAAATCTTTTCTATCAACGCAGCAAAAATTAATTTAGATCATCGTTGACTCTTTGATTTATACTTTATCGTCAATCTTTTGTTGAAAAGCAATTCAGTCTTGATCTCTAACTTCTTGCTGACTACGTAACGAGTGGGTTACTACTTGTTGACAGGTTCAGCTTTCTGTACTGAATTATCATTCCCAAAGTCAATTCCAAAGGAGTTTTTTGGAGGTAAGGTTTTACTACTTGCCGATAAACATCATAATTAGTAAGTAGTGTAGTAGTGAGAATTACTCACCCCATAAGTCAGTTTGTACTTTACATCTTTAGATCAATTCAGGTTTACCTAACTCTTCTTGAGGTCTTTTATGTTGTTCAACTTCATCAACACTTGGCCGCAACGGTAAAGTAGGCCACCATAATCCTTGGTCATATAGGCCAACAACTGCTCCTGGCGGTTTCAATCCATTCGGATTCACCACTGAAGTATTCGTTCATGTTTCAATGTTTTGCTTAAAGATTAGAAATGAAAGACTTCATAATTTTGCATACGCAAAAATATGAAATTTCAGTTTTTCATCTATCTGATTTACTAGATTTTTGCTTTTTCAGCCATGTTCCTAATAGTTCTTCTACTAAATCGCTTACAGGGCGGGGTGTTCGCTTTCTCAATTCTTTTCTTTCCTCTGCTAAGACATCTTGAACTTCTAATAACATATCCAAAGGAATATATGCAGAAATTTGAGTATAGTCGGGATTGCTCCGACGACCAGCAGGCCGTCCTGGCCCACGCTTTTCATCTTGAGGTACAGTTTTATTTTTCTGAGGCAGGTTGCTTTTTGTTTTCTTTGCTACAACTGGTTGAAGCTTCGTTGCCTCTGGTATCTCTTTCAAGCCTTTCTCTGTTTTGTCTGTTACATCTGTTTGTAATAAACTAGCTTGTTCTATTTCTTGCTCCTGAAGTAATTCTTGTGGTTCAGGTACTTCTTGTGGTTCAGGTACTTCTCGTGGTTCAGGTACTTCTTGTGGTTCAAGTACTTCTTGTGCTTCGAGCGATTCTTGCGGTTCAAGTGGTTCTTCTGTACGCTGTTCTCGCAATGCTCGAAGGCTTGCAAAGCGACCACCTGCTGGTTTTTCTTGTGTCATTAGACCATTATCTCCTTTCCAAGTTCTTCATACCCAGCCCAAGCAGCATCTGCTCTTGGGTCAGGGTAATCTTTGACGATAACACCCTCTAAAGGCGCTCTCTCAAAGGCTACTAGGCGCTTAATTTCGGCTTTAAAAATAGGAATATTTTCAGCTAAAAGCATTTCTTTTGCCTCCTTCCCAGACTGGCTTGGTGGTGGTGGAACCATCGTTAGTAAAACTTTAAAATTGGATTTCATTTGGTGCAAGATTTCAATTGTTCTTAAAAGAGCATCCAAATCTAAAGCTTTTGGTGTCGTTGGCAAGATAAGAAGATCACAAGAGTCAGCTAGCTCTTCAAGGTCTTCTTTGGTTGGTCGGGCTTGGGTGTCAATTATAATATGCTCAAACTGACGAATATATTTAGGCATCTGAATATCAGTAACTACCTTGAATGGTAGTTTTCCTGGTGCAGCCCATGTCATAGCAGAACGATTCTGATCACCATCAACAAGTAAAGCTGCCCCCTTTCGGTTTAAATAAGCTGCTAAGTGAACAGCCGTTGTTGTCTTGCCTACTCCACCTTTGAAACTAGCTACTGTAATAATCACTATTGGTTCCTTTTGCTGAATTAGAGCTTAGACTTATAGCGTATGTTAGCGAAATAGTGAAATTATACAACTTTAAAAATTTAGTTTTTCATAGTTTCAGCATTTTGTAGTTTCGCGTATGCAAAATTCTGGTATAGCGAAACTCTGAAAAATCAAAGCTTCATATTGCTGGAATGTCGTTATAGGGTTTTCTCAAGCCGAGGTTACACAACGATGTTATTTTCGCGTATGCAAAATTCTGGTATAGCGAAACTCTGAAAAATCAAAGCTTCATATTGCTGGAATGTCGTTATGGGGTTTTCTCAAGCCGAGGTTAAACAATGATGTTATTTTCGCGTATGCAAAATTCTGGTATAGCGAAACTCTGAAAAATCGAAACTCTATATTGCTGGAATGCAGTTATAGGTTTTTCTTAAACCGAGGTTAAACAATGATGTTATTTTCACGTATGCAAAATTCTGATATAGCAAAACTCTGAAAAACCAAAGCTTCATATTGCTGGAATGCCGTTATAGGTTTTTCTTAAACCGAGGTTAAACAATGATGTTATTTTCACGTATGCAAAATTCTGATATAGCGAAACTCTGAAAAACCAAAGCTTCATATTGCTGGAATGCCATTTTAAAGCTCACACACAAGATTGCGGTAAGCCGTTGTCAGCTTACCGCGTAACTTACGTCAACTATTCCACATTCCAAGCATCAAACAGATTAGGCTGATCTATTCCGTACTGCCTCTGCACCAGCCGCCTCAGTTCTGCCACCGAGTTAGCCGACTTCATCAGAACCAGAACTGATATCACATGGGGAGATAACCTTTCCTTTGTTTCTTTCGACAGCATTTGATGTATTTTGTACTTTCTCCTCCCGTTAGGCAAAATTGGATTAACGATATCGAGCTTGGCTTTTTCTTCTGGAGTCATCCAGTTGTAGATAAACTCCCAATAGTATTTGCCATTTTGTATATGCTTTTTATGCAGCTTGCTTATCCGTGCTAGATTCTCCTCAAATTCAGTCTCGAAAAGTTTTGTCCAAGGACGCGGGGTATCAAGGATGCGGCAATCATCGATGCGTCGCTGTTCGACTGTGCGCGACGCTCCCCAGACTTGATCGAATCTGCTAGTGAGTGAGTCTTCAGATAAGGCATCAATTAGCTTTTGAGCCTGTGCATTTCCTTTTGTGTCAAAGTAACGCCAAATTATTCTGGCATCTCTTAGCGACCACGTTATAGCACGTGTTACTGTCGTTTTAACCGTATATTCCGCAGAAAGTGTAACCTGATTTAACCCATGCTCTATAAGGGTTTTGTAGACACGGGGTAGGCTAAACTGTAACCTGGTCAACGAGTTTTTATTTATACCTATTGTCTCAAGTATGTGATTTTGAGACATCCGGTATTCTTTCGTCTCAACAATCCTAATGGCATCAAACCGATAGTTGCCGATGTACAACTCAACGGCTTGGGCGGCTGCAAAGTCTTTCTTAGCCATGATTGCTTTCTCCACAAAAATTTCATCAATTTCTCGCGGAGCGCTTGCCAAGGTGATTATTAATTTTTTGAAAGTAAAAAAGACCCAGATTAAATGTCTAGGTCTTTGAGGTTGGAAATTATCCCAAGATTTCAATCACAGCCGCTAGAATAGCTGGGGCTTTGTCTGAAACCGGAATGAATACCCGCTTTTTCCAGTTGATGATCTCGGTGAAGCAACCCACAGCTAAGAGTCGCTCTGCCAGTGAGATACCATTAACTAACTCAATTCGTGGTTCACGAGCAACGAAAGAACGTCGCAAGGTTACGCCACCCGGTAACTGCTGGGAATAGCCTTCGTTTAGCACTAAAGAGACTAACTCCTGTGGGCTTAACAGCTTATCCTTCAGTCCGAGTTGTTCAGCCACCGACTTAATATCATTAGCATTCACCACCCGACCGAGAATCTTTTGTCCATCGCTGGTTTGCAAGCGGAATACTCGACTATTCTGCTGTGGTAGTATTTTCCAGATGGGTAGGAGAATACCAGTTACCAAATGCAGGTAATCGGTTGTGAACTTGGGTAATTCGTTTACTTCAGTAGACCAAGCAGCAGTAAACGCATCAATAGAAACTTGCCCCCATGTGGAAGATTCCAAGTCTTGGACTGGTACGCGAGTTTCTTTCTGTGGACGAATCAGCAAAACTCTTGGGACAACACCACCATCCGCGTCGTAGATACTATGTGTCGGAATTGATACAGCAGCATTGCCTGACTTGGAGTTGATCATGAGCCTTCCTTGATATTGAGTGGCGAACTCTAACATCTCGTCAGCAGTTCTGATGTTATTGTTCTGAGTGCGTTCTATCTTGAGATAGTTCGTTACGCTACCTGTGGCAGGGTGGGTGTACACAGCTTCCTGGCTCTCAACAGTAAACCGTTCAGCCCGTAAAGTCTCCACACCCATCTCATAGACCCCCGCCGCGATCGCTGCTTCAATCTGTTGACTTAGCAACAACTCAAAACGCTCGAAAATGATGTTTTGCATATCGATGCGTAAAGCCAGCAGCCGATTAAGGAATTGCCGCAATGGGGGCAAGTCGATTTTCATCCCGCCTTCATGAGAGGTTAAGCACAATCCAGTCATTTGCTCAAACTTTCCTAAAGGGACTTCATAAAATCGACCTTGGAATATCTGCTTGAACAGTTCATACAGTGCATATTCGGCGTAGTTTGACTCAAGGTTATCTTTGTTTGAAAATATTCCGTTACCTCCGGTTTGCCTTTGCCCCCTTGTGAGTGCGCCCAAGCTATCCAGCCTTCGAGCGATGGTTGAGATAAAGCGGCGTTCACCGATGACGTTAGTGGTAACAGGTCTGAACACGGGTGCTGATGCTTGGTTGGTTCTATGTGAGCGCCCAAGTCCTTGAATTGCATTGTCTGCCCTCCAACCAGCTTCCAACAAATAATGCGATCGCCGCCGCCGATTCGCAGCGTTTAAATCGGCATGATAACTTCTGCCTGTGCCACCAGCGTCACTGAAGATGAGAATTTGTTTGTCACCCTGCATAAACGCAGCAGTCTCAGCAATATTCGCCCCACTACCACGCGAATCAACGAACAAACGCCCTGAATCATCTTTCAGAACTCGCTTGCTGCGACCAGTTACTTCGGCAATTTGCTTGTGACCAAAATGCCACAGCAATTGTTCTAATGCGCCAGGGATTGGATCAAGACATGCTAACTTATCTACTAACACATCCCTCAAGGCTACAGCTTCTTGGGAGATAACTGGAGAGCCATCAGCGTCAAAGACTGGCTCGGATCTTTCTTCTCCATCAACGCCAGAATGAATGGAATGCAGATGAATGGGGAAAGCACTCATCAGGTAATCCATCACATATTCCCGTGGGGTCAAGTCAAGATTGAGATCCTTCCATTCGGAAGCCGGAACTTCATCAAGTCGTCGTTTCAAAAGTTCTTCATTAGTCGAAACTATTTGAATGACAACTGCAAGACCTTGGGCTAGATCCTGCTCAATCGCTTTGATCAGGGTGGGGCATTTCATCCCGGTCAGCAGATGATTGAAGAACCTCTGTTTATGGCTTTCAAACTGCGACTTAGCAGACATCTTAGCAGCACGATTGTACGTTTTTGCGCCAGTTATATTGCAAGCTTCTAACGCTTTCTCTAAATTATTATGAATAACCTGGAAAGCATCGGAGTAGCTGTTATAGCTCCGTTCCTGCCTCGGCGTTAACTCAATTTCGAGCGTTTGATACTCCACCCCCTCGAATGAAAGGCTCCGCGCCAGATACAGTCCCAAAGCCTTGAGATCCCTGGCGACCACTTCCATCGCGGCGATACCACCGCCCTCAATGGATTCCACAAAATCTTCACGGGAGGTAAACGGGAAATCCCCAGTCTGCCAAAGTCCCAGGCGATTGGCGTATGAGAGATTTGAGACTTTAGTTGCACCAGTCGCAGAAACGTAGACAACCCGTGCCTGCGGTAATGCGTTTTGCAACCTCAGCCCAACAATACCTTGCTGGGATGCTGCAACTATACCGAGTTTACCCTCCTGGGCCATCGCATTGCCCATACTGTGGCACTCGTCATAAGCGATTGCTCCCTCAAAGTCTGCTCCTGCCCATTCAACAATTTGCTTAAGCCGACTTTTACCATTCTTTTGTGATCGTAGAGTTGAGTACGTGCAGAAGAGAATGCCTTGGGTGAAGGGAATTGGATCGCCAAGCTTAATGTTGCTCAGGTCAATGATATCTTTCTCACTACCTCCGAGCGCACACCAGTCTCTACGGGCATCTTCAATTAAGGCAGAACTTTTGGATACCCAAATTGCTTTAGAACGCCCCTGACACCAGTTGTCGAGAATGATTCCTGCACATTGTCTACCCTTACCAGCACCCGTCCCATCGCCTAAGAACTAGCCACGACGAAATTTTACAGCATTTTCTTCGCCAGTTGCCGCTACAGTCACATTATCCCATGAATTATCCACAATATAAGACCCAGATAAAAATTCTGAGTGCGCCTGACCTGCGTAAATAACGCTTTCAAGTTGTGCCTCTGACAACAAGCCTTGTGTGATAATGTTGCTAGGAAGATGCGGTTTATAAGTTGGTGGTGGTGGCGAGACAAGTGCTAGGGCTGCACTCTCACACAGTAGGGACGGATGAGGTAAAGCGTCCTTGATTCGGATTCGCTGTGGGCGATATGTTTCGTATAGGGTGTCTTTCAAACCCTCACTAGCCGTCCACTCGATAACCTCATACTCCAGCACTACTATGTCGTCTGGAAGAAAGGAAACAGTTTCTGGTTGTGCAACTGTAGTACGAAATGGCAATTGAACAACTTTTGCCTTCGCAGTAGCTTTGATATCTGAGCGTTTCCACGAAGATCGCTTAGGTAATTGCTCAATCAACGCTAGCAGTTCGGGCAAGTCCAAAGTTTCGGAAATACAGGGGATGTCGCCAGGATTATCAGCCGGAACCTTGTCAATTACTGTGATTCTAGTGTCGATTTGTGTACCATGTTTTGAGTACACCTTGCCGTTAACCCCGACCGACATTAAAACTCGTGCTTCCGATTGCCACTTAAGGAAAGTCTCTCGCCAGCTTGGGTTAGCCGGAGAGAACCAATTGGCTGTGATTGTAACCAGCCGCCCACCGTCGGACAGTCTTTGCAATGCCGAGTTGATATGCCTTTTTGTTGCATCGGGATTGCGACTGTTGATTTTGGGAGATGCGGAGAAAGGCGGATTCATCAGAACAACAGAGGGCTGAGTCTTGCCAACCAGATAGTCGTTAATTTGTTCCGCGTTTACAGAGAATAGCGGTGTACCAGGGAATAATCGCCGCAGAATCTTCGATCTATCGGGTGCAAGCTCGTTGAGCATCAGACTTGCACTGTGCAGTTTAGCCATTTGTGCTAACAAACCAGTCCCGGCTGATGGTTCCAGCACCAAATCAGTAGCTTGTATAAATCCTGCTTTGGCTACCAGAAATGATAGCGGCAGAGGGGTGGAGAATTGCTGAAGCTGTACTGATTCTTCACTGCGCCGTGTTTGCGTTGGGCAGAGGGCTACTAACTTCTCCAATTCCAATAATACTGTTAGCGGCGACTCTAATAAAAGCTTGTAACCTTTTTGACGCAGATATAATATTTGCGCCACTTCCACAGCTTCGTAAGCATCTTTCCATTGCCACGCACCGGACGCAGCAGTGCCTAGAAAGTAGCGATTCATCTGGGAAGAAACAGTTTTCGTAGAGAGAGGGCGATTGTCTATTAAAACTTTTGCAAGCTCTTGGGCAACATTAATAACTGACTGCCCGTAATCGATTACTGTTTGCAAATCGAATAAAGAACCTTGAGTGAAAAGTTGCTGTACCATTGGACTATATAATTTTAATTTTCACTCTTGAAAAAGCGAAGCTAATATGTGGGCTTTGTTAGCTATCAAATAGGCACATAAAGTTCACTATTTTTCAGGAAATAAGTTAGCCTCCGTTGATCAGTCGGAGGCTAATAATAAAGTATTAGTAAAAAAGGAAGAGAGAAAGGAAATTTTTATCCCTTTCCCCTTTACCCGTTCCCCTTTTACCTTCTTAGTTTTATGCAGTTTTACGCGGTCTACCTGGCTTGCGCTTGCCTGAAGAATTTACATCAGCCTTTTTAGTTTTCGGTAACTTGTTGGCAGCATTGTTAGCTTTATTGGAACGAGTAGTACGTTTTGGTTGTGGTGAAATTTCTTTAACTGGAGGCAGTAATCTCAATGTAGGGAATGAGAGAATAACTGCTTCGTTACTGGTACGATGAATAACTTCATCCTCTGATGTCCAAGGATCTGGCAATTTTTCAAAAGTTCGAGCTTGTGGGGTGATTATTTCTGATACTGATGGAATTGTAGAAGTAGCTATATTTAGATTGTTAACTGGAACCACATTACTAGTGTAAGCAGCCGATACAAATAGTCCATTAATGAACTGGAACATGACGAGAGTAACGAATGCCCAAAAGATAGCTACTATTGCCAAGGTAAGTAGAGATTGCATATCCATGACTTTTTCTCAACTAAGTATTTGTAATTTTCAATTGATTTACGCAAAGCGTCTTTGAGCCTTGTCCAAATATGAAGCGAATTTGAACATATCCTCTCTTGAAGAGAGGACTTCACTCTAAAATTAGCGTAGCGTCTCTTTAATTTAACTCAGTTAAACTTCTTCGTTATTTTCAAGGTTATTTATAAAATAAAGCAGTTTTTAGTATTTACCTATTTGAAGATTTCAAGTATTATAGTTATAAACTTTCTTTGACAAAGATAAACATTGGGTTAAGTCTATAGTTAAGATTTAAGTTGTTAGCTAATTGTTGAAATAAAAAATTTTATTCAAACTAAAAATATGCCCAGCCTAACTACCGACTTAGTTCGCTCCTACCTTAAAGAAATCGGACGCTACCCTCTGCTAACTCCTGAGCAAGAGATTACAAATGCTAGGCTTGTACAGCAGATGATGGCGATTGAAGAACAGCGCTCAAATCTCGCACTTCAACTAAACCATCAACCAACCACAAGAGAATTAGCTACCTCACTTGGGCAAAGCGAAGCTGAAGTGGAGTCAATTCTTCATCAAGGGGAACGAGCAAAGCAGAAAATGGTGACTGCTAACCTACGGCTGGTGGTGGCGATCGCTAAAAAGTACCAGAATCACAATTTAGATTTTCTCGATTTGCTCCAAGAAGGCGCACTAGGTTTACAAAAGGGAATCGAAAAGTTTGATCCCAACCGAGGCGCTAGTTGATGCGGCAGTTGTTGTGGACATTTTGCCGACAGCAGAGGGGCAAATTCGACCCATGACAAAGCTTGAACCCCAGGAACAGTAGGAAGTGTGGTTAAAAGTAGTAGAACTTGCTGGTAAGAAAGTGCCAACTGGCAGAATCGTCAAAGACATGGTGCAGCGCATCGAACGACTACTTGCCGCAAGAGTGTCAGCAGATGCAGCCCTTGATCGATCGCCTTGCACAAATATATTCCGATTCGCTGGAGGCTAGAATCCCTACTTAGCCTTAATCTCAACAAAACTACGTATAAACAACAGGTTACTATATTTGAGTGTTAGTTTATATACTATTTTTATACTGTAGCGATGGCTTTGTGCCAAGTAAAGGAAACGCAGATATGGCAAGACTTGATTACTTTGCCCCTGGCGTATATGTCGAGGAAGTTGATCGCGGTAGCCGTCCAATCGAAGGAGTACAGACAAACATTGCAGCCTTCGTTGGCTTTACCGAGTCAATACGCAACGGTGCTGAAATCGGCAAGCCCATGTTAGTTACCTGCTGGAACCAGTACTTGGAGTATTTTGCCAAGGAAAATTCTGATGGATTCACCGACTTCGATGCGTATTTACCTTTTACCGTAAATGGTTGGTTTTTAAATGGGGGCGCGCGCTGTTGGGTAGTTAGTATCGGTACTCAATTGCCCAAACCGGCAGCCGAAACCACTCAGCCTAGCCCGGAAACAACAGCGCTAACTGTAAAAACTTCTGGCAAACGTCAGTCTTTACAGTTCATGCTCAAGCAGGGACAAGAACAAATTGATTCAGTCAAAGTCGAAATCATACCTAGCGAGCCAAAAACTAATACTCCTAGCGATCCCAATGCTCCAGCACCCATACCGGCAGAATTCTTTTCTGTATGTATTAAGCAGGATGACGAAGAATTGGAACGATTCGATAACCTGACAATGGACCGTAACGTTCATGTTGAAGTAGGAAAGTATGTAGTTACCGCCCTTGAAGAATCCCAATTTGTTAATGTTATCGACTTGACAGAACGCGGGCTGCCTTTGGCACGTCGTCCTATTGACAGTCAATTTGAAGTCAGTCTTCCTCCTGTATTGCCCACCCAAGAAAATTTGGCCCGATACGTGCGAGGCGAACGCGACGAACGTAGCGGCATCCAAGGACTATTTGAGATTGATGAAGTAACGATGATTGCGTGCCCGGATTTAATGCGGGCTTATCAAGCTGGGCTATTGAACCTTGACCAGGTTCACGGCATTATGGAGTTACTGATTAGCTTATGCGAAAACTCTGCTCCCAATCCGCCCAACCGCATGGTGGTTCTGGATACACCACCAGATAAAATGAAGCCGCAACAGGTGGTTAATTGGCTGCATAATGATTTCCAACGTCGTTCGATGTTTGCAGCTCTTTACTATCCCTGGATTAAAGTTCCCAATCCTCGCAAAGCAGGAAAGCCGATTCTCATACCTCCTTGTGGTTATATGATGGGTGTCTGGTCACGCACTGATGAAACGCGAGGAGTTTATAAAGCGCCAGCTAATGAAACTCCACGTGGAGTTATTGGTTTGGCTTACGACTGCAACTTCCGCGAGCAGGAATTATTAAATCCCCAAGGTATTAACTGTATTCGTACTTTCCCCGGTCGAGGAATAAAAATTTGGGGTGCAAGAACCCTTGTCGAACCAGAAAAGACAGAGTGGCGCTACATAAACGTTCGCCGTCTGATGAGCTATATCGAGAAATCAATTGAACTGGGTACTCAGTGGGTCGTATTCGAGCCAAACGACCAAGATTTGTGGGCACGCGTGCGCCGTACTGTCAGCAACTTCTTGGAACGCCTTTGGCGGGAGGGTGCGTTATACGGAGCAACTCCCGAACTAGCATATTACGTTAAATGCGATGAGACACTCAATACTCCTGACACTATGATTTTAGGTCGGTTGTATGTCGAAGTTGGTGTTTGCCCAGTCCGACCTGCTGAATTTGTTGTGTTCCGTATCAGTCAATGGACTGGTAAAGACGAAGAATAATAGCGCTATTAAAATTGTCAATTTGTAATAGCGCTTCAATGAGCAATCCATAAATTAATAAAGTGAAATTTGAGATATGGCAGAGCAAGATGAATTATTAGTCAGTTGTAGATTTTATTTTGAAGCTGACGGTGTAACAGATAAACAAATTCTTGAAGTTGGTGGGTTAAGTGCTGAAACTCCAGCCGCCGGAGGCGATAAAGTGTTGGGTTCGGGGAAAAGCGCTGTGAACTTGCGTCAAGCTGCTCCGACTCGCACCAAGTTTCAACAAGTGACTGTTAAAGTTGTTGCCACTACCAATACTGACCTATACAAGTGGTATGAAGCTTGCAATCGAAATGAGGGTGGTAAGTCCGACTGGTCATCGAACCGCAAAGCTGCTTCGGTGACTGTATACGACCAGAGCGGAGAAATGAAAGCCCGATGGGAAATGATTCATGCTTATCCCACCAAGTATGAAGGGCCTAAACTCGAAGCTGGTTCTAGTGATGTAGCAAATGAAACTTTAACTCTCGTTCACGAAGGCATTAAGCGCGTCATGTAACCAATTGGATATGGGTAATTAGTAGTAGTTTTTTCTAATACTAATTACCGATTACTAAACCAATTGAGATATAAAACCAAATGAGCAAACCTTCTGAAATCTTAACTAGCTGCCGTTTTTATGTCGAGATCAAACTTGATGGAAGTACCGATCAAGTTGATGGGTACTTCTTAGAATGTAAAGGCTTCAAACACACCCAAGATGTTGTAGAAATTTGTGAGGTAACACCTGGGCGTTGGGGTCAAGCAAAAGCTGGTCAACTGGTTCGCACAAAAATACCTGGCAATGTCAAGACTAATAATATTAATTTGCGTCGAGGCATAACCGAATCTACCACTTTATGGAAATGGTTTGAAGCCGTTCAAGAAGGGAATTGGGCAAAACAGTTGCGCGATGGTTCGTTAACCATTTACGACCAAGCTGGAAATGGACAAGCAATTTTTCAGTTTAGAGGAGCTTGGCCAGTTAGCTATATCGCTTCTGACTTTAGCGCCAACGGTAATGAATTCGCAATTGAAGAAATGGAAATCGCGGTTGAAACTTTTACACGCCAACAGTAAATCCCAATGTTGCAAACAGAGTTTGAGTTGACTTTACCCAAAGGCTATCTAGATGCTGATGGTAATTTGCACCGCATAGGAGTAATGCGTTTGGCAAAGGCAATGGATGAAATTGTACCAATGCGTGACCCTCGCGTGAAATCCAATCCTGCTTACGCGACGGTGATTATTCTATCTCGCGTAATTACGCGGCTAGGAGCACTTGAAGAAGTGAATCCAGCAGTCATAGAAGGTCTTTTCGCTTGCGACCTCAACTATTTGTATCAATTTTATCGGCAGATTAATGAGTTACAAGACCAAGCTGTTGATACTACAAGCGTTAGTCAGCAAATGTAAAAGTGCAGCTTTATCTAATTGATTGATATTGAAATTTGGAGATATAAGAGTGAAGTTGACGGAATTAGTGAATACGGTTAGTCTTCGGTTCAGGGAAACTTCAGTTCTAGTTCGCTACCCGGTTGAAAATATCTCTCGGATAGTCATGAATCGAATCCAAAATGAATATCACAACATTGATGTTCCTTTCAAAAAGGATAACCGAGAACAATATTCTGTAGGAATAACTAACGATACTCAAGTTGTTACCCCTACTCATAGTTCCATATCGTCTGAACTGCAAGGACAAAGTAGTAGGCATACTGATAATCCTGACACAACTATCATTTCCAATATCTCTCGACAATTTGTTACCAATTCTACGCATCACAATCAAATTCCACCACTGCAAAAAAACGAAGATATTCGCGGTCGTAGAGGAAGGTATCGAATCCAAAGCAATGGTGCTATTCAGGAATTTGAGCGAGTGCGGTTGTACAGTGCGACGCACGTTCTCAATAACAAACCAGTGGTAATCAAGGAATACTTACTGCCAGATACTGACTTTAATCCGAAAGAAGCGCGAGAACGGAAAGAGCAGTTTGAACTAGTAACTAGTATTAACCTCAAGAGTGGAGGAGGACAAGACTTTCGTTTGGTGACAGCTTGGGACGCGATCGCACCCTTGAATGAAAAGCGTTGCTATTTTATCACAGAACCCATTGCCAACAGTATAACTTTGAGGCAATATCTGGAGAAAGTTCAGCGTCCCATGACTTCAATGCAAGTACGTGAAGTCATTGGACAAGTACTGCAAACGCTTTGGTTTCTCCACAACCAGAGAATTCGCCTTCCCAACGGTGAGGTGTGCTTTGGCTTACCGCATGGAAATCTCAGTTTGGATAGTTTACTGATTGTTGCAACCGACCAGCAAAGTATCATAACTAACCAACAATTTTTTATCTATCTATCCGATTTAAGTCTTTGGGAAGACCTATTTAAAAGTCCGACATCTAAAGTAATTAGTCCTTCAATAGACAAAGATTTAAAAGATTTAGGATATCTTAGCTTTTTTTTGTTGCAAGGGGCAACTGAAGACCTAATTTATGGGCAGCCATTCGACCCTAAGAACGAACAAAATTGGTCTAGTATCGAAGAAGATATTACGCTCAAAAGAATAATTCATCGTTTAATCGGACTTGATGCTCCTTTTCTGAATGCTGATGATGCTCGTCACGCGCTATTAACATCACCTACAGAGCTACAAACTAGTAAACCATTAAGTACAGAGATTGATAACTATCAAAGCAAAAAATTACATAATTCAAATAATCTAAGATTATTCATGATCCTGGTTGGATTGCTTTTTGGTTTTGGCGGCATATTTCTCTGGCAAGTTGTTAACTCGATATCAAAAGGTAAAATACCTGAACTAATGAATTTATCGAATAATAATTCTTATACTTGTTGTATTGCAAAATTAAAAAATGTCCCATCAGGTATATTTAATTATAGCACTTCCAGTTCAGAAGGTACATGGAATTATTTGATGACAACACCAGGTTTAGTATCTGTGGGTAAAAAAATCAATCAAGAACTTGACGCTCGTGGTATGCAATTACAGCTTCGATACAAACCCGAACCATTTATTGACCTTGCTATTCAAAAAGTTAAAGCAAAAAAAGTAGATTTTTTGATCACAAATATAGTAGCTGACATTGATAAGCATCTCGAAAAAGCAAATTTCAAGCTACAACCAATTGCCTATGAAGGTATTGTGATTTTTGTCGCATTTAGTGATGCTAAAAGAGAAGGAAGTTTTCCTGAAGCCTTAAAAGGGAAAATTAGTTTTGAGCAATTACGAAAGCTTTACAGTGGAGAAATAAACAACTGGAAACAATTAAATTATAACTTACCAAACTTACCAGTAAAATTATATATACCTGTAGAAGAAGAAGCAATCAAGGAATTTCGAGAAATAGTTTTTGATAATTATCCACAACAAAAGCAAAAATTTAATCAATTAATTAAAGAAGGGAAAATTATCAAAAAAGAAACGCTAAAAACATTGGGAGATGTCCTGGGCGATTTTGAAACTGAAGATCCAAGTAAACGCAGTGGTGATATAGGCTTTGGACTACTGAGAAAAATCTATGGACAATGTTCAGTTTATCCTCTAAGTGTTGGTGAGAAAGGTCAGGAGGTACAAGCTTTAGTACAAACCGATGGTTCAGATATTAATCCAAAGATTGATTTATGCAATGACAAAGGAAGCTATCAACCAAATATCGAAGCTTTCAATTCAAAACGCTATCCCTTTGCTTACTCAATGGCAGTTGCCTATCCTAATGATGAAACTCGTTCGCAGGCTGGAAAAAGTTTTGCTGAGATCATGCTAACAGATGAAGCACAATTTTTACTTAATGAAGTCGGACTAGTACCTGTACGGAAGCTCAATAATAATTAAATTAATAATATGGCTGATAGCGATAAAAAGATATCAGAACTAGTAGAAAAAGTATTGCAAAACCCAATATTACTGCAAAAGCTAAGTAATAAGGTTTATGAATTGATTCAAAGCGATTATCAAAATCAGCGTAGTAAATTTTAACTATAGGTTTAATCCGTATGGGAAGAAACAACAGTACAACTTATGAATTGAACTATGTTACGGCTAATCGCTTTTATGTAGAAATTGAAAGTAACATTGCGGCATCATTTAGTGAGTGTTCTGGGCTGGGTGTAACGATTAAAAAAGAAAAATATTTGGAAGGTGGCGTCAATGATCAACAGCGAGTTATTTTAGGACAAGCAGAGTTTTCCGATGTGACTCTTAAACGCGGTATGACTGATGATTTGAGCTTTTGGAATTGGGTAAATCAGATACTGACCAGTACCAAAAAGCAGCGCCGCAATATTAATATTCTGCTTTTCAACCAAGCAGGTGAAACCATGCAGTGTTGGACTTTACTTGCTGCTATACCTGTTGCTTGGAAAGCACCTGCATTGCAAGCCTCGGCAAATACGGTAGCAATCGAAGAATTGACATTAACCTATGAGGGATTGAAAGTAACAAAGTCACAAGGAGGGGGTGCCGCTAATCTGAAAGGACGTGACTCATTAGCTTATTTCGCATAACTTATAAGTATTTTATAGTCAGGCTAACACCAGAAATATCAGGGATTTATGTTGATTAACACCCCTGCGATCCAAAAACCGCTTGGAGCAAAATTTCCACCACTATCGCCACCGTTACCTTTAGGTCATCATTTGCCACCTTTAGGACAAAACTTTGAATTAATTGATTTTTGGCTTTCTTTATTACAAAATTCATTTATTGATGACAATGGGACTGTACTAAGTTGGTCAAAGTTTGATAATCTAGTTAATAGAAATGATGTTGTCACCACTAGTAATAACGATAATATAAACAATTGTGTAAGTATTGACTCAAATACTCCACCTCAAGTAGTAGATGCATCTGTTATTTACGAAAGTATCGTTTTACCAAAGGTTTTAGGGCTACCAAAACCCATAACCTATAAATCTGATTTACTCGGCTCAAAGCTGGTGACTGAAATTGTATCAGAAGCCGGAGATATTACCGAAAATATACAGACTAAAAGTATTGAATCAACCGCAGTAACACCATTCAATCCCTCTCTTCCAAAAACTCCACCTACTGTTCAAATTCAGGAAATTCCAAATCCCGAAACAGGTTTGTTGCCTAAGTCTGTAGCCAAACAACCAACAGAAAATATAAAAACACCAGTTCAGAATGTCTCTAAATGGGAGGAAACTGACTTATCATTTGTCAACAATCCACAATCTCCATCATTTGTATCACCACGAAACGAAGAAAGCACGGAACTTCTTGATAATCTTTTCACAGCGATCGCAGAATCACAAACAAAGATAGATACAGATGCGAATACCCTTCAAACGCGTTCCGAAATAGTTAATGAACCAACGCCATCAATTTTACCAAAATCGACAAATACCTACGAACCCTTAAACGAAGTAGAGAATTTCACTGACTCAATCACTGAACCCTCAAAAACGGTAGATATTGATGCGATCGTCGTTCAATCTGATGAATTAGTAATAGAACCATCAAACTTGTTGAAATCCGATTTTACGTCAACTAGTCGTAGCGATCGCATATCTGAAGCGAGAGTCCGATCGCCTGAATCCCCCATTAAATCCTCTCAGTCCCCAGCCGCCGCTAATCCCCATTCTTTATCTCCAGAAGGCACTCTGAGTTCTCCATTCGCTGATTCAATCGAAAAAAATGAGTCTACTGCCCACACTGAAAGAACCAACAATCTAAATTTGGATATTTCTTTAGCCAATTTGGAAGAAAGTGAAAATCCCTCAGCGCATTCAGAAGCCGGACTCACTGCCGTTCAACCACAAACAGAGGTAAAAACAACTCTATTTAGCGTACAGCCAGTTATATCAAGTGATGGCGACGAACCCAAGCATTCCAGTTTTGTCTCCGTTTCTTTGGATATTACATCCGCCCCGCCCCCACTGGAATCAGAACCATTGGTTACTGAACCCTTGCAGCGTTCGCAGCCTCTATCTGATACTATCGCCTTTAGGGAAGATGTTGCACAATCAATAGCGATCGCACCACAATTAGAAACCGAAGCAACTTTAGCAACTTCTACACAACTCAGTTTTACATCTGATATTGTAAAAACCCAGTCTGAAGTAGAAGCAAAACTATCTACTCAACCACAAGTAGAAGTTCCCTTTGATCGTACTACTTTCAGTCCGGCAGAAATTTCATCTAAAATTCCGGATACACAGTCAATTCCATCTGAACCACAAAGGCTGTACAAACCGCAAATACCGTTAAATCCTGCATCACAAGCGAGTACTTTCAGTTCTACTGATATTGAGTCAGTAGCAGTTAAATCTCAAATTGAGACAGAAGCGATTCCGATTACTCCAGAACAACTAGAATTAGTATCTGAAGAAAAAACTCCTACTTCAACAGATGTAGAGTTAGTTAAACTTAAACCTCAATCCAATAATCTGCCTACACTACCATCCCAAGACACAGACTTGATTGTAAATAGTTCTATTACAATTGAATCACAATTGCAAATAGAAGAAACGCCAAGCACTTTTGAACAAATAGCATCTACAGCAGAGCAAAGCACTTTGACGCGAAGTGATGCTGAAAATACTGTTAGTAACTCAATTCTAATTAAAGAAAAACTAAATTTAAAACTTCCTATCTCCACGCAGCTAGTACCAAATCAAGAAATAACAGGATCTATCTTGCTCCCAAATACAATCATAGATAATACAAAGTCGATAGCAAAAGAAGGTACTACTGCACATCCTCAGAAGCTAGAAAAATTTCAGGATAAAGCTGCAATTATCGCATCTCCTTGGCAAAATTTAAATCCCTACTATATCCAATTCTTAAGCCAATCCTTACCGCTGGTTAATTACTCTGATTTTCAATTATCGGAACTTGTAGCTGAATTTTTCAATACATTCCTTCCAACTGAAGAAATCACAAGATTATCTGAGAATCAGATAAAAAACCAACTAACAAGTAACACTGAAAACATACCTGAATTTTCAGATAATCTGGAAAACCTCTCCCCTACAAAAGAAGATGCTTTGAATTTTTCTCCTTCCCTACTAAAGAAGAGAGCTAGAGGGCTAGATGTTGGATTGGTTTTTTCATCTGACGTGAAAAATCAGGAAAATATACTTGACGTATCTACTAATAATAGCACCGAATTATCTAGTCCAGATACTAATAAGAACGATACAAATCTACCACTTCTTCTATCATTGTGGTTAACTAAGACGGTGCATTCCCTCAACCGTAGCAGCTTATCTTCTTTTGTAGCTTTAAATGCTTCTATTGAAGGTGAACCAAGTAAAACACATATATCAAACGATAAATCTTCATCAGAAATTATGCATATAGACAATCAAAATATTTCTGAAGAATGGCAGAGTATTGCTGAATTATTTAATCACACGTCTAGGGATTCAGTGGAAAATATGCCATTACCTATTTTATCAAATACAAATCAGTCAATTCAACTTTTAAACAATTGGAATTTATTGACATTAGCTAATTTCAGCGATGGAAATAATCAGGAATCGACTAATACATTTACACATGAAAAACTTGACGATCTTCAACTGACATTAAACCCGGAACAAAGGTCTAATGACACGCCATATATTTGGTCAAATATTACCGAATTATTAGGAGAAAATATTCCTTCGCCCGGAGTAAATAGCAGTCGGACTAATGAAGAGGAATTTGCCATACTCTCTGCGAGTGATAGCACGACAACTCAAACTTCCTTGATACAACTCTCTAATCCTTCTTTATCTGTTTCACAAGATCAGACAATAAACTTAGAGAGAGCAGAAGTTAAGACTTCTAATTATTTAATAAGTGAAGACGAAATGGAAATGCTTATTTACCAAGTTTACATTACTTTGTGTCACAGGTTAGAACTAAATCATAAAACACAACTATATCCAGGTATGAGTATCCATAATTCATGGAACCAGAACTTTTGGAAGGCATATCCGCGATATTCAACCAGAAACTGGACAACAACAGAAGTACGTAGCATCTCTGACGACAGTAAAACAGTTGGAAATTATAATGATGTTTTCTTGTTAAATACTAAAATATCGATACTTGCCCAAGAGGTTTATGCACTTATTAAACACCGTTTAGATTTAAAAAAAATGAGAGATGGTAATGAGTCTTTATATAGATTTATGCTTTGAATTATTATTGCTTTTAGTTATTTTAACTTTTCGGATGTAATTATGAATCTTACAAAAGCCGCCCTGATATCACAAGATGGAGTTAGCAACATTGAATTTATGTTCAATCCTGCCCAGCTATCATTTGATGGAGTAGTTGAAACCTCTGAAAATGCTGGAGCACGTACTCAAGATAAAGGCAAGCCAAAGGTAAGCTTTTCTAATATTAAGGCTTATAAAATTACTATAAGTAATATTATGTTTGATACTTATGAGAATGGTACAGATGTTGTTAAAAAGTATATTGATAGTTTCAAACAGACGGTTGAATTTGCTCCCGGAAAACAACGTACTCCTATTTATCAATTTATCTGGGGAAATCAGATATATTTGCGTCGCTGTTTTGTCGAAAAACTCAGCTATAAGCTAACTATGTTCCTTCCTGATGGAACACCAGTCCGTGCTGTAATTGATAGTTTGAGTTTGAAAGAAGCAGATGAGCCGAAACCTAATGAAGCAGTTGCTGCACGTAATCCCAGCCCAAATGAACGTCGAAATCAAAAATCTTTATTTAAAAGCTCATAATAATAGAATTCAGAATATGGTTGGCATCTTTCATGAAAGTTATTACTATTGAACAGTGATTTTTTTAGTATTTTTATTGATATTTTATGACTAATTATCGTGCCCTACCAAAATTAAATTTTAACGGTCAACCTGCTCCTGAAACCTTGATGACTGATATCATCCAAGTTTGTGTTGAAGAAAGCCTATCCTCACCTGGAAGCTTTAGTATAGTAATTAAAAATGATTACTATCCAGGACGCGACCAAGATACAACTTGGCGGTACAAAGATTTATGCCAAATTGGTACACAAGTAACAATTGGCTTTACTTCTAGTACAACACAATCGCAGGATTTTAATCAGGAAAATCCCAACCAAATTTTTCAAGGAGAAATTACCGCGATTGAAACAGGTTTCAATAATAAGTCTCAAGCACCCATAATAATTCGTGGCTTTGATAAATTGCATTTGTTATTTCGAGGATGTTATAGCTGCTCTTTTCAAAACATGACCGATAGCGATATTGTCAAAAAAATTGCAGAAGAAGTTGGTGTAACTCTAGGAATTGTAGATGATTCTCGAATTGTTCATGAATACATTTTTCAATCAAATCAGACAAATATAGAGTTTTTACATTATCGTGCGGCGCTTATTGGTTTTGAACTATTTATTCAAGACGGGAAACTCTACTTTCGTAAACCCAAGCCTGATAATGAAGAATTAACTCTTCAATGGTTGAAGGATTTGCATAGCTTTCGGGTAAGTATTGATAGTGCAGCACAGGTAAAAGAAGTTGAAGGGGGATATTGGAACTATAAAGAGAAAAAGAGAGAGATGTGTAAAGCTGAGGTAGCAAGGATACCTACCGCAACAGACTACGGACTTGGTTGCAATATAAACGATAAGTTAAAACCGAAAGTGACACCAAAAAAGGTTTTAGCCAATATACCTTTCAACAGTTTAGCAGCATGTGATGAAGCCCTTAAATCACTGTGTAATGAGCTAGGGGGAAAGTTTGTTGAAGCTTATGGTAAATGCGAGGGTAATACCAAGATTCGACCAGGACGCATTGTTAAATTAGAAGGTATGGGGCAGCACACCGGTAAATACTACATTACCGAGACGCGCCATATTTTTGGAGATGGCGTCTATAGCACGGAGTTTGGAGTTCGCGGTTCGCGGGGTCTAAACGCGCTTACTTCCTCGATGTCCCACATGCAATTGCAACCCGGACAAACATTCTTAGTTGGTATTGTCACTGATAACGAAGATCCTAATGGGTTGGGTCGGGTAAAAGTAAAATTTCCCACTCTAACTGAAGAACATACCAGTAACTGGGCAAGGCTAGTTGCACCTGGTGGTGGTTCTGGTCGAGGTATTTATTGGATGCCAGAGGTCAACGATGAAGTCCTTGTTGGCTTTGAACACGGGGACATTCATCGTCCTTATATTATTGGTGGAGTATGGAATGGAAAAGATCCCACTCCAAGAACTGTTAAAGACACCGTTGCGGATAGTGGCGTTCGCGTGCGTGGCTCCCAAACCCGTTATGGGCACAAAGAATGGTTTGTTGATGAAGACAAAGGCTCGGAAAAGCGAGGGTACTATGTCCAGACGGGGACTGGTTCGGGGCATTGGCTGCGGTATAACGACACTGAGCAATATATCGAAATCGAAACTATTGGGCATCACAAAATTCGCTTGGATGACAAAGGGAAATTTGTGGAAATTAAGACTAGTGGTGGTCAGTCATTTCGACTAGATGATACTACTTCAAGTACAAGTATAAATTCCAGTGGGAATCTCAATATTAACGCGCAAGGCAATATTGATATTAAAGCTAGCGGCACCATCAGTATTAACGGTGCCATGATTAAACTTAACTAAGTAACATTATGAGTAGACCAGCAGCAAGAATTTCTGATGGGGTAGCACATCCCTTACCACCCGTCTTAACTGGGGGACCAGGTAGCTCTAATGTACTTATCGGCGGTTTACCAGCATGGCGGGGAGTACCTGTAGCTGCATCAAACCAAGCTCGTGGGACTGCTATCAACGCATCTAATGCTAGTAGTACTATAAGCAGTCTCATTAAGAGCAGTGCAGGCGGAGCAGATATTCATCAATGCGTTACACCTGAACCGCCACATGGCCCTGGTGTAGTCATTAACGGTAGTAGCACAGTATTGATTAATGGACTACCTGCGTGTCGCATGGGAGATACGATTATTGAAGCATTTGGTCCGCCGAATAATATTGTGAGCGGCTGTTCAACTGTGGTAATTGGTGGATAAGGCACAGAATCGGATTACGTAGTGAAACCTCAATTGAAATAAATTATATAAATATGCCGCAAGCAACTGACTACATTGGCGCAGGAATTGCTTTCCCCATACTGGTAAACGTGCAGGGAGGAATCCAACTTAGTGCAGCAGAGCCAAATATTGAGGAATCTATCGTTATTATTCTCCGAACGAGTTTGGGCGAACGAGTTTATCGACCGAATTTTGGTTCGCGCTTGTCGGAGTTGGTTTTTGAACCGCTTAACACCCAAACTTTGTTGCTGATTCGCCTGTACGTGGAAGAAGCTTTGGAGATGTGGGAACCGCGCATTATTTTAAAAGATGTGCGTGCTGACGCCGACCCTGTGCGGGGCAAAGTGAATATTATTATTCAATATCAACCGAAAAATAGTCCTGATACCCGTAGCTTAGTCTATCCATTTTATTTATCGCCACGTTATTGATATTACCATGAACCTATCCTACTGTTCTAAAAATCCTTACTTATTTCTATAAAATGTGCTTGAAAAGCTTAATTTTCCGTTTTCAGTTCTCAAGAAGCTTAAGCTTTGTAGCAAAAATATTATTAGTGGGATAGGTTCCATATTACCTATAAATTCATGCTCCTAACAATGCCACTGCTACAGCAGCATTAGTGTCAGCATTGCCTCCTTCATGAATAATTTGTAGAATTCCATCTTCATAAGATTGTGCGTGTTGAAGTGCCCAAAACCCAGCCCCTATTGTCTTAAGAGTGTACTCAGTTCCACTTTCTTTGCCTGGATTTAAACCTTCGTCTAAATCCAGTGCTTCTAGAGATAAAGTTGCAGATTTTTCAAAGTACTTTTGGATAAAAGGATGGTATTCTTGTAGTGCGATCGCAGCAGCAAACCACTCATTGAGCAATTTCCGAGCTACTAATAGACGTTTCAGCAACTATGTGGCTTACCATCTGGTAAGATTGTCTTGCATAAGTTGGCATTTTCCAGCTTAATTCCCGCTAAAGATGCTCCCTTCAAATTTGCCTCTGTGAGATTTGCCCCAGTTAAGTTTACCTGACTCAGATTGACATTGCTCAGGTCAGCACGACTCAGGTCTGCTTGACTCAAGTTTGCTCCTGCTAAGTTACTACCACTGAGGTTGGCATCCTTGAGGTTAATACCACTTAAGTCGGCATTCTTCAAGTCCGCTCCACTTAGGTTAACGCCGCTTAAGTTACCTCCACGCAGATTTGACCCACTAATTTTGGTATGCTGGAGATCGGCATTGCTTAAGTTAATACCTCTGAAATTGGCGTTAGTCGCAACCACGCCACTCAAAGAGACTCCATCCAAATTACTGCCTTCTAACTTTGTGTTAGTTAGATTGGTGTCTTTAAAATCTACTCCTGTGAGGTTAGCACCGGTTAGATTTGCTCCTGTCAAGTTAGTATTGTTTAAACTAGTATTGAATAAATTTGCCCGTCGGAGGTCAGCATTACTCAGATTGATTCCTAGCAAGTCTGCATTTTTTAAGTTAGCAGCCGTGAGTTTGCTATCACTCAGATTATTGTTAGCTAAGATGGTATTACTGAGATTTGCCTGACGTAAGTCTGAACCTTCTAGTTGGGCATTCCGCAAATCTGCACTATTTAAGTTTGCTTGATGCAAGTTAGCATTGGCTAGTTTAGTATCCCGCAAGTCTGCAATAAATAGGTCGGCTCGATCCAAGTTGGCACGACTCAAATTAGAAGCACGAAGATTGGTTCCACTCAAGAAAGCACCTTTGAGGTTTGCTCCCTCTAAGTTAACATTGCTAAGGTTGGCGCTACTCAAGTTTGCATCAGTCAAATCTGCTCCCTGTAAATCTCGCACCGAAAGTGGTTTATTAACGATTTCCCATACTTGAAGCCACTTTTTACCAAGAATGGTTTTGTCATCAATTTGGCTATTTCTTAAATCTGCCCCTCCTAACTTTGCATCAGTCAAATCAGCACCGCGCAAGTTTGCCCCAGTTAAGGAAGCACCTGTGAGGTTAGCATTTCTCAAATATGCTCCCTGTAAGTTTACTCCACGCAGATTAGCATAGCTCAAGTTTGCACTTCGGAGATTAGCATCCTGTAAGTAAATATTTTGTAGATTTGCTCTACGCAGATTGCAGTTTGGACACTCTCTAGTTTCCTGCAATCGTCTTACAGATGACGAATCTTGAGCTAAAAGGGGAACTTCTACCACGATTACCAATAGCAGTGCATATACTAACAACGATTTATTTACTACTGGTTTGAGATTAGTAATTATATCAAGCATAAAATTTCTGAATTAACTAAATTATGGCGATAGGCAAAAACTCAAATCTGTTATAACTCAATTGCAATGTATCTAAAGTAAAATACAAATTATTGATGTTGACGTGCGATCGCACTAGGCACAAACCAACTTAATCTTTTATCTCTAGAATATTATATGTTTCCATTTTTACCCTTCATGAAAGTATTCTTACTAAGAAAGCAGGAAACGGTTTGCGAAATAGCGATCGCACTTACAACGCAAATGGATATCCCGCAGCAAGACTCCGGTGTAGCTAGAAGAAGCAAAGTTATTAGTTATTTTTTCGGAATATACTAGAAAAATCATGATTAATGTATTTTATTAAACTACTTACAGTAATAGTACTAAATGATAAATGACTCCATAAAAGGCTTACTGTAACACATAGGAATAACAATAGCCTTATTACTTACAATGCCAATTAAAACTACTGGTTATTTATCTCAATTATATGAGTGAAGATATGGAAATTACTGAATAAGCTGCTTTTGAAATTGATTTTGAGATTAAGTGCATATATTTAAGTATAATCACCCTTTTCTGACGCAGGGAAAAAAATTACCATTTAAGCGCCATAGGCTAAACTTTGGTAAATCAATTACAAATACAAGCAAGGCAAAATTTCATGAAGCGTATCTATGGATACTTGGGCGTTGGCTTCAGTGTATCAATTATCCTTTTACAATCGCCTGTCTTTGCTAGAAATGATAGTAAAAATGTATTAAACGATATTTTCACAGCAGATTATTCTGAAAACACATCAAATAATACTGCTTCAGTTAACCTGGGATTGTTGATGGCAGAGAATGCATCACAACCAGAGTTTAATTACCAAGACATTGATTTTTGGTCAAATCAGTGTCATGTACTGGAAAACGCCCAAAAATATGATGAAGCACTAGCAGCTTGCGAAAAAGCAATCGCACTCAAACCCAAGGGTAAGAATATTGATTTATGGATATCTCGTAGCAATGTGCTGATGCAACAGCAAAGGTATGCAGAAGCAGTTGCTTCTTACGATCGAGTTCTGAAAACAGAACCAAAGAACTCTTTTGCCTTGACACAGCGATGTGAGGCTTTATCTATGTTAGGCAACAACTCTGATGCGATTGCTTATTGTGAAGAAGCCTTGCAAGTTGATGGCAGTTGGGGAACAATTACTCCTGCCACAGCCTGGTTCAACAGAGGTGTTGTCTTAAGAAAGTTGACACGCCCTGAAGAAGCACTCACATCTTTTGAACGTGCTGTGAATCTGAATTCCAATTATTCAGTGGCATTGGCCGAACAATGTGGCACGCTAATTGATTTGCAACGGTATGAAGAGGCTACTCAAGCTTGCGACTTGGCAATTAAAGCTAATGAAAATTGGGGAAAAGGCAAAGAGGCAATTGCTTGGAATAACAAAGCACTGGCACTGTTCAATTTAGGCAAGATGTCCGAGGCAGTTGCAGCCTATGAACACGCTTTAGCCATCAATCCCAATGATATAACTAGCTGGGATAACCAAGGAATGCTGCTGCACAAGATGGGACAGTATGAAAAAGCCCTTGTTTCTTACAACAGAGCAACAGAAATTAATCCTAAATATTCTCTGGCGTTCGCCCATCGTTGCGAAACGCTAAACCGCTTGCAGAGATATGAAGAATCACTATCAGACTGCGATCGCGCTGTTGCTCTTGGTGAAAACTTGGGGAATGAAACTTTAGCTTACCTTTGGCATCAACGCACCAATGCTTTGTTGGGGTTGCAAAAGTACGAAACAGCACTTGATGCAGCCGAACGTGCGATCGCTCTGAAACTAAACTACGCAGAGGCTTGGAGTAATAAAGGTGTAATTTTGTGGAATTTGAAAAAATATGAAGATGCTCTAACTGCAACAAAAAGAGCAGTTGATATCAATCCTAAATATGTTCAAGGTTGGTATAACTATGGCAGAATTTTAAGTTCTTTACAAGATTATGAACAGGCAATTGTTGCTTATGATCAAGCTTTAAATGCAAATATGGAATCAGTGGATAATTTGATTATTGCTAGTATTTTAGCAAATAAAGGAGCATCCCTTTGGCGCATCAGAAAATATCAATTGGCGCTTAATTCTACTAATGAGGCAATTAAAATTAATCCCGAATCATTTGAGGGTTGGTATAACAAAGGTGTAATTTTACTGGATTTAGCTAGATACGATGAAGCATTATTAGCTTATTATAAAGCTAATGATATTAACGATCGTAATGCTTCTGTGTGGACTGGCATAGGCATGGCATTAGCAAAAAGTGGTAAACCTCAAGCAGCCTTAAAAGCTTTTGAATCAGCGTTAAATATTAATCCAAACTACACAGTGGCGCAGAGGGCGAGAGATGTACTCTTAAGCAAATTATAAATTTTAACTGGATGTTAAATACTAAAGTATTGCAAAAAATATTTACTCTTGTTATAAAAATATGAATAATCAGAATCTGCTACAAACGGAATTTAATTTTATCCTTCCCAAAGGCTTGATAGATTCTTCTGGAAAAATGCATCGTCAAGGAGCAATGCGGCTGACAACTGCTAAGGATGAAATTTGCGTACAGAAAGACAATCGCGTCCAAAAAGAACCAGTATATGAAGTCTTGGTGTTGCTGTCACTTGTAATTACTCATTTAGGTGAACTATCATCAGTTACTCCAGAAATATTAGAAAACCTTTTTAGCCGCGATCTTGCTTATTTACGCGAATTTTACAATCGAATTAATCAGCAAGGTAATGCAGATATACCTGTACAGTGTCCCAGATGCAGTAATAATTTTAGTGTGGAGTTATCTTTAGCGGGGGAGTAGTCGGCTACCCCTCAGAGCAAATGCATGAGGAGGTAGCCTGTATAGCTTATTACTTCCATTGGTCGCTGACCGATATTCTCGATTTAGAGCATCAGAGTCGTCGGCGTTGGGTGACAGAGATTAGCAAAATTAAGCAGTAAGAATTATGAAAAGTTACGAACTATATTGAGTCATCAGTGACAGGTTGAGGAAATTGCGCTTTTGTCAAGAGGTATCGGGAAAAAGAGATAAATCTATCTTGTGTACTGCCTTTGAGACAGTTTTGACTATTTTTAGATGTAGTAAATGTAGTGTTCATGTTCTTCACCTCACAATCCTGTCTGCTACTTAAATAATGGTTTCTATTTGCACTTATAAAGAGAGGGAATATACTGAATTTATCCGGCAGAGAAATTAGAACAGTAAGCAGGAGATAATGACAGGTATGGTTTATCAGCGAGTGCAAAAAGCCGCAGCTTGGAATCCCCAACATGATACGCAAATCAAGAAGCAGCATCCGAAAACTCAACCCAAATCTGCTTCGTCATCAGGACTTTCAGCACAAGAGAGGATAGATTCTTTACCAGATGTCCCAGCCAATTGGATGTCTCTTGACCCGGTGATGAGGAGAATCCAGGCTAAAGCTGCTGCGATGCAACTGGCTTCATCACAAAAGTCTGACGATTCGTCAGCAGTTAATACCGATGCTGTACAAATGAAATGCTCTCAGTGCGAAGAAAAAGAAAAGGTGCAGCTTCATGCAGATGGGGAAACACAACTCTCTGCTGATGGTTCACACGAGCAAGTGCAACTTCACGCAAATGGGCAAACTCCTTCAAAATCGATTCAGCAGGTAGCAGCACAAGGATTTAGCGGTTCTGCTACGAGATTACCCCACCTGAATAAAATTCAGCAGTCTTTTGGGATTAATTTATCCCACGTACAAGCATATATTGGTGGAAGAGCGGCGGCAGCTTGTAACCAAATGGGGGCAGCAGCTTATGCTAGTGGCAATCAGATTGCGTTTAAGGAAGCGCCCAGTGTGGAGTTGGCAGCGCATGAAGCAGCCCATGTGGTGCAGCAGCAGTCAGGAAAGGTGCAGTTATCTGGTGGTGTTGGTCAAGTAGGCGATAAATATGAGCAGCACGCTGATGAGGTGGCTGCTAGGGTAGGGGCAGGTCAATCGGCTGGGGATTTACTAGCTGAGTATAGTAAAGAACATTCATCAGCAGTAACTTTAACTGATACACAGATGAAAGCCTCTGATGATGCATTTCAGAAAGAGGCTCTTTACGCACAGGCAGGTGTTTTTGATCGTGGCCCTCTACCACCCCGTAAAACACCACCCAATCAAGACAAGTGTAGGCAAATTCTGCACGATATCATAGTGTATTTAATTGCCGGAATACTGGAAAGAGTTGTTAGTGCAGATATTGGTAAAGAAGTAACCAGGGGTTTGCCAGAACGTTACCGCCAACTAAGGAGAGACAAAGAGACACTTTACAAAAATTATACAAGTAATCCCAAACCTGGAGTAGGTTCTTGGAACGGGCATATAAAAACGTATGAAGATCAGAGGAGAGATTTGAATAAGCTTCTTGATGATTGGAAACGCAGTGGATGTGGCGACTTAGACAAAATTCGTAATGTTACCAAAGAGCAAATAAACCAAATTCTTGAAGAAGCTAAGTATTGGGCAAATAAACCAGCCCCAGATAAGCCAGATAATACTGATATCTTTGAGTTACCAGAAATCAATCTGCCGGAGTTTGAATTTAACTTTGACTGGATTGTACCAATATTTAGGATTCTATGGGGAAATGAGCAAACAGCTTAATAACCCTCTTTTGTCAGAGTGGGAAAACCCAATCGCTGAAAGCCTTTCGGAGCTTTGCTTTTCACCTTTGGGCTAGAAATTTTAATTAATATTAGAGAATAAAGCCTCAAACCTTTGTTGAATCAAAGTTCCAGAGTCTGGCTACGATTATTGTTTTCCAAGAGTGACAAAACAGGGATAATTTAAATTTATTGTAAGCAATTAGCGAAAAATGGAAAATCAAAAATGGATAACATCTGAAGCTTTATGGAGAGACTGGAAACCACGCCTCTGGATTCCAGCTTTATCTTTACCTACCTTACCGTGGACAAGACCTTTTCTGGCAATGATGGGATTGCCCAGAGATGTTGTTAAACAGCCGGAGGTTTGGGAGCCAATTTATACTCAAGCTTTGAAAGAGTACAACGCACTTATGGAACCCTTCTGGAAAGTAGGAGGGGATGAGTATACTCTGGCAGAAATGGAAGTAACACACACAGTTCTCACTAAAGCTTTCCGGCAACTGGCAAGCCAACTAGGAAAGAGTACGGCTATCGATTTGGAACGTTGGGTGCGTCGGCATTTTCTGAATCACGAGATTCAGAGAGCAATGCGTTGTTGGACGTTCGTTCTAGGGAATGCGTGCCTACCTGCTGATAGTGAGTCCGAGCAAATTCTTTTACCTACCTTATTACTTCCACTATTACCTGAGATTATAGAGCTAATTTATTACGGCATCAACGGAAGTGAGTACGTGTTGAAGCATATGATGCCCTCTTCCACGACAAAGGAACTGGAACAAAATGGAGATGAATTTGTTTGGACTAGTGAGATAGCATTAGTCCATCAAGTTATTAAGCAAGAATTGACCATTAGAGCTTTGAAAATAATTGCTGAAAAACTCAATGAGCAGGAACGTGCGGAAATGTTGGATTGGGCTTTATCTCAAGCTAAAGCTATAAGCGTTACTTCACCAGAATATTTAAGTGGAGATAAGTATTTACAAGTTGAGCCACCCTATTTTGATTTTCCATCAATTCTTGACTTTCCTTTTTCAGATGAAGAATAAATTTTTATGGAATTTTAATTAATCTGGGGAGATTCAAAAAGTATGGCATGGCTTAAAGCATTATCATTGCCTACTCTCGAATGGGCAATTCCGTTTCTGCCTTTAATGGGTTTGCCAGATTTGTTATTAAAAGACCCAAAAATTTTAAGAACAATCTATACTCAAGCAATAACAGAGTTTAATACTCAGCGTCAAAATAGAGATTGGGCACTTGCAATAAAAGGGGATCGTGGCGAATTAATGCGGGAAGTTATTACCAATGCTCTTCAAAATTTGGCTATACAGATGGGACGAAAGGTAGCTGTTGATTTGGAGCGTTGGGTGCTATTTCACTTCTTCTGTAACGAAGCTGAATCAGCTATGTTTCAGTGGGGTATAGCGCTTCGTTATGCTTATCTCCCTAAAGATTCCCGTAGAGGACAGAGAAAAATATCTCCGCCTGTGGCTTTGATGCCATTGTTGCCAGAAATTTGGGATTTAGTGAATTTGGAGCGCACAGAAGAAATCAGAAACAATTTAATGCGTGTTGCACCAGCACCAGATTACGAACAAAGCCCATACGAGTACATGGAAAAATGTTATGAGGCAACAATGCTTTCTTCAGCACTCGACCAAGCTCTAACATTAAAAGCTTTACAAACTATTGCTTCAAGGCTCGATTATACCCAACGACAAGAAGTTGTCAAATGGGCGCAAACTCAAATCCAGGCGATGGATAGTAAACATGGATATATAAGAAGTCAAAAGTTATGTGGGGACAAATATTTGCAAGTTGAACCACCCGGTTATGATTTTCCCTCAGTGCTTGATTTTCCTACTCAAAAATGAATGCCCCTTAGTGGAGCTTTTAATAAGAGGGTTTTTGCTATCAAAACCAACTGGTATTTGCACTTTCTTGAAATTATCGCATCTTGCCAAATTGCTTAATATATTCCACTAACTCCTTGGTATAACCACCCTCAGAAATTCGCCCCAGATTCCCCACCAGGATAAACAGTTCTCGCGCTCTAATCACAGCCACATTCAGTAAATTAGGTCGCCGATTAATTGACTTGAAAAATCAAGGGTTAGCTAGGTTTGTGGTCGCAAATAAAAAAGTGGATGTGGTGGCAAAGCTAATAGCAATTCAACAGCACACCAAGCTATCAGACAGGCTGGATTAGGAAATCCCTCACCACCAGTGTTTGCTCCTTGTTGGGAAATCAACCCCTTTGAAGCCCGTCGCTACACTGGGAAAATAGCACAAGGAGCTGACACTACTATAGAACCCATTTGGGATCTATCCATTTGCCAGTCGCTTGAGCATGAGTCTAATGAAGCAAAGATTGAGCTTCGCGGTGGCATGGGAGAGGGTTCTCTCAAAGTTTTTGACCAAACTTTTACAGCGTTCCACCCAAGCATTTGACCGCTCAATCACCCACCGGGTAGCTACAGGTACAAATCCAGTTTTCCCAAGGGCTGCAATTTCTGCTTTGGTTGGCTTGGGTGCAAGTTGAAACCGGATCTTGGTCATGATTTGAGGGTAGAGCTTTTGTAGTTCGAGTGTGAGTTTGTCTGGGTGATAACCGTGGTCAAGCAGGATAGTAATCTTCGGGATATTCACGGGTTTGGCTCGCAAGTAATCCAGATTATTACTCAGTAGTTCAATCCTAGAGCGGTAAAACTTGCTAGAGGTAGGTTGGAAGCATAGTAAACTCGTTTGATATTTTCTAAGACGCATACGTAATTAAGCCTTTAGTCTCACCTCTCCAGTTAGTTTTGCCGTTCTAGGTTCAATCAAGCCCTGGTCATCGCTGACATTCGCTTTAGTACAGTGGGTAAAAAATGGTAAGCCGAGCGTATCAACGGCGAGATGTCGTTTGATGCCATTAGTGCATTTGTAATGACAGAACCCTTTGGACATAACGCTGGCATTGCATGTATTCTTCACTGCTTGCGAGTCAATGATCAGTAGGGTTGTCCATTTAGTTTTTTTTTCACGTCGGAGCGCACTTTCCCATGTAAGGCATCACCGTGGTCGGGTAGCAGGACTATATCGCTATAATCCCGCCCCCTCAGAACCGGACTTGCGCCTTGCAACGCATCCGGCTCAAGCAAGTCATAAACTACAAATTGTTCCAGAATGTATTTGCTGATGGCAGTACAGATGTACGAGTTGTAG
>NZ_JAVRBN020000052.1:0-37988 GCF_034531305.2 Nostoc sp. ChiQUE02 | reverse complement strand
TAGTAGTTGATGCACTCTTTTTATCTCCTTTTACATTCTCTCTTATTTTGTATATCTTCCAAAAGTGGATGCTCCCTGTTGTGGTGGTGCGATCGCTTCACTATGTTGATTCACGCTAGCGATCGCCGTGATGATTGTCTTTGCATCTGAAATAGGCTTGGGCTTATCTGAATTCTCGGATGCTGGGACTCCATAAAAGAATAGAAGTAATACAAGGACAAACGCCGCAAATGCTCCTGTAGCTTTAATATTAGTTTTACTCAAAGGTACGTGTGCTTCTAAATTAAGACTACCCGTCAATAAATAACCTGATATCCCAGCAAATGCGGCTGCTAAAAATCTAACTATTGCTAGAGTGCCACCTTCCATTGCTCGTGGGTTGAGTACAAGAACAATAAAGACTATTAAGACTGCCAGAGCCATAGCAAGAGCTATTCCACGTTCAGCAGGTGAAATTTGCGAGGATGGTTTATACACTTCTGGTTTAAAATTATCTTCCTGTTTAGATGATTCTGGCATAAGATTAGTCTCTTGCTTTGATGGCTGAATTACATTATTAATTGTTACAACGACATTTTCCCTTCTTGTCTCAGAGGTATTAGGCAGAAAATCGCCACCCATCTGCTGTTCTGCTTGAAGTAACTCTTTTCTATCCATCACATCATCAATTAAGCCTAAGACATCAATCATTTGATAGCTTTTTTGACATTGAATGCGTTCTTGCTGATCGGCTACAAACTGTCGTAATATCTCAAAAAAGTAAAAGTGTGGCTCTTGGCTATCTTTGCAGGTGTCACAATTACAGGGGATTAACTTGTTGTACTTCAGTCGCTTATAGGAGTTATGAATTTTATCGAGTTCATGTGTAACTATGGTCATCAAATCTCTTTTGTGACGACCTGAAACTCGAATCTTAATCTCCCGCTTGCCGTAATATTCAATCACCTCTGCCTTCGTCTGGTCTTTGCTGAGGACAACGCCGCTTTTCCAGACACATTGTTGTTCATTCATTAACTCATGCATGGCGACGATGAACTGGGTGATGATGCCCTTGGGCATGAACTCGTAAGTGTAACGCAAAATCAGGTTGTCGATTTCATCCCAGTTATATGAGGGTTGATTAGCAGATAGCAACTGTGGGGCAATATACTTTCCTTGGCTTCTAGGAATTTCGTAGCACAGCTTGAAGTTGATCATCAGGCGCAATAGTTCATCATGCATCGTGGCGTATTCGTCTTCACACCAGATGTTTGCCAAGTCAAACCGTGTGAAACTGCCCAGGTTGCGAATCACCTTTTCATTATCCAGCACCTTGTAAACTGCATCAGTTCCCCACTTTGGGTTGAGGATGACGGTCTTGTTCAAAAGTGCGTCTTCCTGGAAGTGCAAGGATACTCCCAAATCGTGCAGATAGCTGCTCAACTGCAACTTATCATTTCTTTGGGTGAACCCATTTTGTTGGCAGATGTTCAGATATTCATCCAAGCCGATGTAATTGCGTGCGTCACTCTCCAAAGCTTCCCGGACTCTAACCCAGGTTTTTGGGAGCGGACTGCCAATATGGGGTAGGTTTTTAACATAATGCTTGATTTGTTCTAAAACTTGTTCTAAACCTTTGTTGGTAGCAAGATTTGTTGGTAAAGTCTCCTTCAAATTAGTAAACTGCCCCCGTAACTGGAGTTCATTAATCTCCCGGTGGCGGTCTTGCTTCTCATTTTTTATGATTAGCAGCGGACTGTTATCGCTCAACAGTTCCACTACATTCAGCCAGTAATAAAAATCTGTGTCTTGCTTGCGGGTATCTGCCACTAAAATGTAGAGGGAACGCTTGGTGAGGAAAAACTGGTGAGTAGCATGGTAAATTTCTTGCCCCCCAAAGTCCCAGACGTTGACCCGAAACTCTCGCCCATTTTCCATTGAGAAACCCCACTGGATCACCTCAATTCCCTTTGTAGTGTCTTCCTCTCGAATTTGATAATTTTGGTCTTCAATCTTCTTCGCCAGTGTTGTCTTTCCTGCTCCTCCTTCGCCGATAATTAGTAACTTTGCTTCATACAGATAATCTGTGCCTTCTACTTGTATTTGTCGGAAATAATCCTTAATCGCCTGAAGACCTCGTGCAACAACTTCTGGCGGTGGCTTTTCAATGGGGTTGCTGCTTAAATACAGTCTGGTGAGTTGTTGCAAGCTGGCGATCGCTTCTGGTAGCGTCGTTAATTGGTTGGCCCTTAAATCTAGGTAAGTGAGTTGTTGCAAGTTGGCGATCGCTTCTGGCAACGTCGTTAATTGGTTGTAGCTTAAATCCAGGTAAGTGAGTTGTTGCAAGCTGGCGATCGCTTCTGGTAGTGTCGTTAATTGGTTGTAGCTTAAATCCAGGTAAGTGAGTTGTTGCAAGCTGGCGATCGCTTCTGGTAGCGTCGTTAATTGGTTGTAGCTTAAATACAGGGTGGTGAGTTGTTGCAGACTGGAGATCGCTTCTGGCAGCGTCGTTAATTGGTTGAAGCTTAAATATAGGGTGGTAAGTTGTTGCAGACTGGAGATCGATTCTGGCAGCGTCGTTAATTTGTTGAAGCTTAAATCCAAAAAGGTGAGTTGTTGCAGACTGGAGATCGATTCTGGTAGCGTCGTTAATTGGTTGTAGCTTAAATCCAAAAAGGTGAGTTGTTGCAGACTGGAGATCGATTCTGGCAGCGTCGTTAATTTGTTGCGACTTAAATTCAAAACCTCCAACCATTCCAGTTCAAACACCTCAACAGGAATCTCTGTTAATTTTTCATCAGTAAACCGATCAGTGCTTAAATCTAATCGTTTAAGCTGTTTCTCTTTCGCTTCTCGGATTTTTTTTAGAAAACGTTGAGGCGTATCTTCCATACCGAGCTTCACCTGTCAACGAAAGGTATACATAATGCCCCTGATTCGCTGGACAATCTCGCAACTACTAATATTTTGCACTAATTCCAACAACCGCCATAGGTTAGAAACATACCGCTCATTGTGAAAGTCCTCTGAAGAAGACTAAATTCTTTCCAGACTTAGGTTTTATTCCGCTTGAGTGGCTTTGGCTATTGGTTCCTAGAACTTCGAGTTTTAGGCGATCGCGGCTACTAATTAAGAATGCTGCAAGATATCAAAGCAATCTACTATCCTGTGTAACACTACATGAACGCTAATAATTTTTACTGAATCTAAAAATAATTTATCATTACCAATAGCTTAGATTGGCTTGTAAATGAGTCTTTGATACTCGTGAATGAGTCTTCGATACTCGCGGACGAGTCTTCGATACTCGCGGACGAGTCTTTGATACTAGTGAATGAGTCTTTGATACTCGTGGACGAGTCTTTGATGGTTCTTTTACTTCTTTAGCCCTTTTTTACAGGACTTCTCCAGCCCGAAAAATCTGTTCAGCAGTTAAATTCAACTCTGGGAAGGCTGGCGACTGAATGCGATCGCTTCCCCGAAATTGCCTAACTTGATACTCACCTTCAATTAGTTGGTAAATCGAGATTGTTGGTTGTTTAGGATTGCCAATAAACCGCCTACCACCTAAACCTAAATAGTCTACAATCCAATATTCAGGTATTCCAACCTCCTCATATTTACCGGTTTTGGTAAAATAGTCGTCTCGCCAGTTGGTACTTACAACTTCAATTACTAAAGGAATTGATGCCGCTTGGCTTACAGTAGATTCTTTTTTCCACAGAGGTTCATTTACTAAATTAGAGTTATTCAACAACAGTACATCTGGTGAGTAAGCTGCTTCGCTCTGAGTCGGTTTAATGAATGCTGTTTTTGGGATGAAATAAGGTAGTTTTAAACGTTTGTATTCTGTAACTATTTCCCCAACTAAAAATCCAACAATTTGTTCATGTTCACCTGTGGGAGGAGCCATTTCAACAATTACTCCGTCATGCAGTTCATAGCGTCGTTGTGAGTTTTCTGGATACCAAGCGATAAATTCATCAAATGTTACTAGTTTGCGTAAGGTTTGAGTCATACTTTCCTCTTACTTTAAAGTCAGATAAAAATTTAAACCTTAACCACCTAAATTACGCAACTTCTCCAGCCCGAAAAATCTGTTCAGCAGTTAAATTCAACTCTGGGAAGGCTGGCGACTGAATGCGGTCATTTCCCCGAAATTGCCTAACTTGATACTCACCTTCAATTAATTGGTAAATCGAGATAGTTGGTTGTTTAGGATTGCCAATAAACCGCCTACCACCTAAACCTAGATAGTCTACAATCCAATATTCAGGAATGCCCAAAGACTCGTAATCTTCTAGCTTCAAGCATAATCATCACTCCAGTTGGTTGAAACAACTTCTACAACCAAACGAAAGGAAGTACCCCGCGTGATGATAAATTCTTTTTTCCAGCGTGGTTCATCTCTAACAGCTTGTCTATCAAGAACAATGACATCTGGTTCATACCCTGAATCAGTGTTAACTGACTTGATGACGCATTCTTTAGGGATAAAGCAAGGGATGGAGAAACGGGTGATTTCAATAAACAAAGAACCATTGATAAATCCGGCTATCTCTGAGTGCTTCCCTGTTGGCTTAGGCATTTCAACAATTACCCCATCATGTAGTTCATAATGCCTGTCTGAAGATTCGGGATACCAGGCGATAAATTCATCGAATGTTACTTGTTTGGCTAAGGCTTGAGTCATCGTTTCCTCTTGCTTTATGTCAAATATTGATGCTTTTGTTGACAGAAAACTAAGAAATTATATTTTTTTACACATTTGGAATGCCTCTTATTGGAAGATATACTTGTCAGGTATTTTTATCAGAAGATTATTGCCTACTTGCTGCTATCAAACGCTGATGCACTAAATACTGAAATTGATAGAGATAAGCGGCAATAATCACTCGAATTATAGTTGGAACTATCAGCAGCGATTGTGCTTGAGTCTTAAATAAAGCGAACACACTCAATAAGTCAGGAGATGGTGAGAAAAGCATTATAAGACCAAATGCGATTACCGACGAGAGAATATTGACTAACCAGCCATACAAGCCTTCCCACCAACTTATAAAACTAGGAAAAACTCCTGTTGATAGCTCTGTTTCTGGTAGTCGGCTCTCAGGAAAGAAGCTATCTAAAAATCGATGCAGCCAATGGTGAACAAATGCCAATAGCACAATCGGAAAAAGTTGGGCTAGTAAACTAAATAAATACGCTAACTTGACAAAAATAGGCTGGGGTAGCAAGTGAGCTAGGATGGAAATAATTACCCAAAGATAGACGATCGCATACTGGAAACCAATCATCAACAAAATCAGAGCGATCGCATTTACCCAAAAGCGGGGAGTAGGAATCCAAGATGGCCAACTTTGCATAAATTTTTCTCTAGTAGATAAAAAAAGTAAAAAGCAAACTCACGTTAAGCTTTTGCTGTAGCAGCACTTGGTACACTGACTTTCAAGCGCTTAAACATCGCTTCTCGTGCTTGTGCAGCGAGGCTATCGTCAAAAGGTTTTAAGGTAATTTCTTGCTGATACTTTAGCCGCAGCGCTGTTTGAATTAACCAATCGGCGACAAAAGGATTTTTCGGTAATAAAGGGCCGTGAGAATAAGTAGCGATCGCATTCTGATAAAATGCTCCCTCTGTCCCATCCTCTCCATTATTTCCCAAACCGTACACCACTCGTCCCAATGCTTCCACTTTTCCCAACTTGGTGCGTCCGCCGTGATTTTCAAAGCCTACCAAATATGGTGTGCTACCCGTCATCTCTTTTAAATCTTGCGCTAGGCGTGAAGCTGTCACTTCAATTACCAAGTTACCTATACAGCGTTTAGTATTTTCACCAGGATGCACGGAAACTAAATCGAGTATTCCCAAACCATCAATCCGTCGTCCCAAGCCTGGTTCATAATAATGTCCTAGTAATTGGGGTGAACCACAGGTAAATACTCCTGGTGTTCCATTTTCGATTTTCTCGCGCATGGCGTCGGCTTTCGCACCTTGCAAATCACGCATGACAATTTCTTGCTGACGATCTTGTGCGCCACCACCCACGATTACATCGACAGTTTTAATATCTGCGGCTGTGGAATTTTGATCCAAAGGTAAAACTTTAACATCGTATCCCCGCCACTGAGCGCGACGTTCTATAGTAATTACATTACCGCGATCGCCATAAGTACTCATCAGCGTCGGGTACAACCAACCAATTGTTAATTCCAAATTTTGAGAACTCATAAATTTAGGGAATAGGACGATCACAAATGACCAATGACTAATGACAAATGACAAATTTAAAGAATTTTCCGCCCAGTAAGAACTTCTCGCACTTCTAGCATGGCTGAGTAGGTGGGCAGAATATGCAAAGTTTCATTCTCTGGTGTATGCTCTAATGCAGTTGCGATCGCTTGTCGTAAATCTTCTTCGACAATTAAATTTAAGTTACTCTGATGAGACTTTTGGCTGTAACGTAGACGTAGTGCCATATCGTAGACGCGATCGCCACTCACAACTAAAGTCCCGCCACGTTCGACTAATTTCTCCGTATCCACGTCCCAAATCCAGGATACATCAGTGCCATCGGGCGTGCGATCGTTCAATACCAGCAGTGTGGTTTTATCTGTGCTTTGAGTAACTACGCGAATGGTTTCATTCGTTCCCACAGGATTTTTTGATAACAGAATCCGCACTCGTTTACCGTTAATTACCAAATCTTCAGCCCGACCAAAGGCAGCTTGGAAGGTATTAATAGTATCTCTGATTGTTACTTCATCAACTCCTAACTCAATAGCCGCAGTAGCAGCCGCCAAAGTATTATATTTGTTGTACAAACCAACCAGAATTTGCGGCCATTCACTACTTTCTAGAGTCGGTTTACTTTTAGTAAAACTACACTTGGGACAAGTAAAATCTCCCAAATGAGACAAATAAACACCCTTATAATCTAAAGAATGTCCACATTTGGGACAATAGATAGAATCGACGGCGTGAGGAATAGCTTCTAGATAATGTTCTGGTTCATTCAAGCCAAAGAATAACACCCGTTGGGGTAACTGCTGACCGAGGTTAGATAAAGTTGGGTCATCAGCATTGGGAATTACCACCGTTTCTGGTGGTAGGGTAGAAATAACTTTTGTCCAACGTTTACTAATTGTGTCTACTTCGCCGTACCTATCGAGTTGGTCACGGAACAAGTTTAAACAGAGAATGATTCGCGGTTGGAGTGGCGTTAATACTTTCGGTACAATATTTTCATCAACTTCCAAAATGGCGTAATCAACATTTAGCGTCCCTAACAAGCTGGTGCTTTCCAACAGTGCTGTCATCAAGCCATTTTCTAGATTCGCACCCGTAGAGTTATGAGCGATGCGATAACCCTTGCGTTCTAGTATTGTGCATAAAAGCAGCGCTGTAGTGGTTTTGCCATTAGTACCAGCAATTAAAATCACCCCGTTTTTAACTTGCTGACTCAATAATTCTAAAAGTCGGGGTTCAATGCGACGAGCAATCGAGCCTGGTAATACACTAGCAGCACCTAGACCCAGCGATCGCACTATAAACGTCACGCTTTTTGCCACTGACACCGCGAAACCCAATCGCAGCCTATCTATGAATTGTATTTTGTTTCCCACATCTGTACCCTAGTCTTCTGGCGGTTGCTAATTGATAGTCTTTAAGTTGCAAATTTAATATGCGTGAGTTTAGCGAATCCTGGGTGAAAAAGCCAGTCATACCAATTTTGAATTTTCAATTTTGGATTGTTGAGCCTTACAGTTGCGCTATTTTACCTCTGTTTTCACTTCCGCAGAGCAGTACCAGCCGCTTGCGAGAGATAATCTCAGTAGGCGTTATCTTAAAAAAATAGTGCGTGGGCGTAATTACATATCCAGCCCAGTTTGCCGAACTCAGCACAAACTCACGACAAGTAATAGCTTGCAAGGTTCCTTTTGATGAATAGCACAAAGTTTCTTTTTTTACATAAACAAATTACTGGCTGCCGAAGGTGGTTGTCCAAATGCCTGTTGTTGCTTGCAAGTCTTTTCATTATAAGTATGCAACCTGCATCTGCTGGTCTCAATAATGATTTATATGATGGCAACATCTTTGTCGTTTATGCTGGCAATGGTTCATTGGTTCCTCCCAGACAGACACTGGCACAGACTTTAGCGGAACATAAACCCGTATTTTTGGCTTTTTATCTGGATGATAGCAGCGATTCCAAAAGATATGCCATTTCCATTTCACGGGTACAGGAATTCTATGGTCGGGTAGCAGAAATTATGCCGATTAATGTAGATACTATCCCGCCTAAAGATACCTACGATCCTACAGAACCTGGATATTACTATTCTGGGGCTGTTCCTCAAGTCGTGGTGTTTAATAAATCAGGTGAAGTAGTTTTGAATAAAAAGGGTCAAGTACCTTTTGAAGAAATAGACGATGAATTTCGCAAAATATTTGATTTATTACCACGCACTGAAACAGCACAGCTAAAGCGGCGAGCCTTCAATGAGTTCAGTAGTGAGTTAGCTAAATAACTTCTAGGGTAGACCAAATTGGTCTGCCCTAATTTTTAGTGCTATCTGTTACTACATTTCTGCCGATGCCAAAGCATAATATTGAAATATCTGGGTTAACAATTTAGGAAATTAATCTATAGTCTATAGTCCGTAACGAATGCCCAATGTCCAATGACTAACTAGAGTGTATTCTGATGTCAAAGGCTTACACCACCCAGGAGCTAATCCAAATTTTGGCAGCCGAACGCCAAGCTTGCCTCAAAGGAAAACGCCTAAAATTAGAAATAACAGTCTCTGGCAATCCTGTAATTGACCAGTTTATCAGAACTGATGGGCTGCAACAGTTCACTGCTTATCAAGATTTTAAAACTGCAATTCACAACTACCAGAGGGACAATCAAGTTTCAGGTATTATCTGGCGGGAAGTGACAGTTAAAGGGAAAAAATTGCACTATCCGGAAATAGATACTGAGTTAATTGCCATCCCTAGTGACTTAGAGATATTAAAAGCTGCTAAAAATTCCATTGTAGAATTTTGGCAAGAAGTCACTATGGGGATGGACTTATACTTGAGTTTCAATAATAGTAAACAACACCAACAAATTGTCATATCTGATGTAGAAAGAATTGTTCAAAGAACAGAGTGGGCTAGTTTGTGTAAGTGGGAAAATTCTAGCTTTTTGGAAATGATTTTGCAGCTAGGATGGGGTAAACCAGAAGAAGCTTATTATAAACGAGGAAGACCGCGATCGGGTAGTGAATATATTCATGCAGTCAATCCCGGAAATCGCCCCATTGGTTGATTGATATATAGGGTACTTATTCCCATGATTGAAATTCATCAATGGCGTTACGAATTAAGGAAGTTATTTGAGCGCGACGGGTTTCAAAGTTCGCGGCGATATAAATCAGTAGGATACCAACTAGCAAGCCAACAACCCATTTTAAAAACGAGTACTGCAAGCTGAAAATTACCGATTGATAGATTGTAGTAATTAAAAAAGTGGCTGTACCAATGTAAAGAAAAGCCCGCACTCGCAAAGCTAATCCGGCAAAAATGGCGATGAGGCTAAAAATTCCAGGTATCCAGGCTGTGTCTTGATCAAATAAAATTGCCCACCCACAAATTAAACCACTACCTAGCACTCTCAGAATATGGCGAGCTGCTTTGTACTCTGGTAGCCTCAGTTGGTTATCTACTTGAGCAATATAAAGCAGTGATAACCCAAATGGTGTTACATACCACAAAGCATCAGTTAGATGTAAGTCATAAAACCAACGGTAAAGTGCCCAATCAATCAACGCTACACTGATATAGGTAAAACGGATGTTTTCACCTACTTTTGCTAGGAAGATGTAAAATCCAGCTGCGAGTAGCAAGGTAATGGGGTAAGTTTGCAGTCTAGTTTCCCATAAAATTATCAGTGGTATGACGTAGGCCGCTTGTTGCCAAGGTCTTTTAGACCAACCCCAATTTTCCCAAGGCAGAATGTACAGAAAATAGGCTACCACACAAGCGATCGCACCGTTCCAAGGAACTAACGGCCCAGCCCAAAATCGTCCCACTGCTGTCTCGCGCCAATAAATCCTCATACCGGCTACCTCTAATAAACCAAGGTAAACCCACATCTCGGCTATTGTGATTCCCCCGAAAATGCTGGGAGAAGTGCGCGAATTTCGTCCCTGAAAGATGGCATAGCGAATCAAAAATACTCCAGTTGCCAATCCCACCAAGCGGTTAACTCCAATGGGAAGAGGAATGGCAGCCATTAATAAGCAGCTACTCCAAGCCCAGTGAATATGGGCAATTCCTTTCAGTTCTTGGGGTGTTAGGCGTAAGTAGCTTACAAGCCAAGGCGACAAAATCCGGTAAGCATACATGATACTGGTGCCAAGGGCAGACATGGCAATCAATCCATCACCTAATGCTCCTCCTGACGCTTGTAACATTTGATAGAACAAAAGTTCATAAGCAGAAATTGATACGCCAATAATTCCTAAGTACAGTAGGGGTTTAAAGTTTTCGCGACGTCGCCCCACGCCAATGATAATTAAAGCTACACCTAAGGAACACAAACCTGTCCACTCAGTGAAAGTGTCAAAACGCAGTAATACACTGAATGCACCATAAATTAATGGCAGAATGTGAAGGCTGCTAGGAAGCCTTTCTAATTGATATCGTCGCCGCCACCACTCTCCGACAAGTTGAGCAATTAAACCCAAGGCGATATTGGCGATCGCTATTTTAATAATTGATCTTTCCCCCAACCCTAGCACCTGGGCAATCAACAATTCTAAACACCAACCGATGCCATAAAATGCCCAATTTGTCGGTTCTCGCCAACTGCGATAAACAATGGCTGCCAAGGTGATAGTAGTGGCAATTAAGTACAAAAATCCCGAACTAGTAAACCCTTGGTAAATCAGCACTGAGTGCAGTGTCAAACCCAATAACTCAAAACCACACAATGCGATCGCCCACCGATCGCTGGCGGCTGCATATATAACTCCTAATTCGTTACCGCGTTGGCTCAAAACTGTCCGCGCTAACCATAGACTTAGAATTGCGATCGCTCCTACGACAAACCAACCTGCTAGCGAGAGGTGAGGTAAACCAGGCACACCTGTCCATAGCAGCGCCCCAATGAAACTTAAAGCAAATCCTTCTGTAATTACCGCAGATATTTGGTTTCGTAAATAGCGCGTATTTGCGAACATCAATCCCGCACCCACAGCCAAACCGATTAATCTGGTTTCTGGTAGCTGTAAAGTCAGTAACTGGGCAACTCCCACAGCCAACACACTCAAGTAACGGCTAATAGTCCGACGCTCTATAATTGTGGCATTGGCAACACCTGTGAGAGCTAAAGGCGTAACTAGCCAAATGACTCCCCAATAAGCTTGGCTATCAGCTATGCCATACCAAGATAATTCTGCATTCATCCACAATAGGAAAAAACTAACGGCAGCTAGTCCTAAACCGATGTCCCAGGCACTACGTCGCCATAATCCATTGCTCAGGCTAAATCCCCATTCTGCAACCATCAGAGCCAATAAAATACTTGCCCAGGCTTGTTGACTCAGGGTTGGTAATAACCAATTAATGATAGAGCAAAACGTCAGCACCCCCATGATGTGAGTTAGATACACCAAAGGAAGAGAGGAGGGGGAACGGCGTTGAGTGACGAATGCGAGAGTAATTGTGGAAAATAGCAGATTTAGCGATCGCAATGTGGGATTTACTAAAGCGATCGTTGTTAAAAAAGTTCCCAATAAAAGGGTAAGCAGTTCGCCAAATTTAGCCAATTCTCGCTTTTGGCTGCGATAAAGGCTATCTGTGAGCACCACCATCAAGATTACGTAGGGAAATAAAGCTACAGCTAGTAACGCCCAAGGTTCATTTTGAGAATTGGTGAGTTGAGTGCCAGTTGCGATCGCTAATTTCTGTAAGTTATCAGGTACTAACCGCCAACCTAGCCAAATCGTCTGTAAGCCAATAACAAAAATTGCTGCGAAGTCTACCTTTAAACTGTATCGCCGCAAACGACTTCCCACAAACCACAAACCCAAACCACTTACAGCGATCGCTTGCCAGGGATAATTTACTACCGAAACCACCCAACCCAGAAAAAGTAAAATGCCACCAAGTCTTTCCCAGAGTAACAGGGATGAAGGGAATGGGGAAGATATTACTGTTACCTCCCCTAATTCCCCTGCCCCCTGCCCCCTGCCCTCTCCCCTCTCCCCTCCCCGCTGTGCCAACCAAGTCACCAACCAGCCGCAAATACCAATGGCTAACCCCAACTCTGTGACATCTACTTTGGTAACAAAAATTGCCCGTACTAGCAGCACTATTAAAGCATAAATAATTACAGCGGCAGATAAACTAATGTTTAAGCTACGGCGTAGGCGTAGCCCGTCGTAGACATCGCCCCGATCTTCCTCACTGACAGTATTAGGCTGTTGGTAATTGTGATAAACGGTAATTATAGTTGTGCCGATCATTGCCACATAAACGGCAATCAAGGGAAATCCTCTTAATTGCCAACCCCAATGCAGATAACTCAGCCCCAGAATATTTGCTAGAGGTAATTTGCCACTACGTAAATTGGCAAAGATAGTCCGATTTTTATAGAGTAAAACAGTAATAGCAGTGAGAATAGGACAGGCGATCGCAACTACAATCAAATCCACAGGATTTTGCCACAGCCGAAAGCTATTCATTGCCCAAAAGTTCACTGGCACTAACAAAAGGGTGACAATCAACAATGTCTGAGCCGTTAATCTGAGGTTATTTTGCCTAGTCGCCCAAAAGCTTAATCCCCAGAAAATCAAAGTATAAGCAAATAAAACTCCATACTGTGCAGAGGCAGGAAACCTCTCCCATTGACTAGCAGCCAGCACCCCAGAGGATACCACTACCAGAAATACCCCCAGAAAAAGCAGCCAACGGACACTCAGTTCTGCCCCCAAGGACTGCAACATTGTGCTGATAAAGTTGGATTTAGCTGGTTTTTGTTGCGGTTGTCTATGACTACTAGCTTGTAAAGCTTTTACAGGCAACTCCTGTACGGCATTGGAAGTTGCAAATACTACCTTTGTTTTAGCTTCAGCCTGGGGTTGCAACACCACCGTACACACCAGAAACTCTCGGCATAGCTGTCTGACTTGAGTATCAGATATCAAACCTAAGCGCAACCATATATCTAGTCCTTCTAATAACTGAGGATGGGAGGATGGCAGCCTGATTTCAATTTTTAGTGGACGCTCAAGGGGCGATGACATAAGCGGCAGAAGTATAACTATATACTTAATTGTGAATTTAATTAAAGTATATTTTGGCTCTAATTGTGCCACTTATTCGGCTAATTGATATTAATTTTTAACCTAAAAGCGATATTCAAATGCCAACTGTCTGCTTTTAGGTTCCGTCTTGCTGTCTACCAACCGTTACCTCTGTCCGGATCTTTGGTTTAGGTAGATTTTGTTACCTTCCAAGTAAATTTGTTTATCTGCTGTAACTTTGAGTTATAAACTTTTTCAATTCCAGCTTTTAAGAAGTCAGACGGCTCGAATAAGAACAAAAATATGTCACTAAAGTCATTAGTAATCTCTGGTAACTGATTTTTTTCTACAACTTGAAATCGCACTTTCGGGTCGGCTAGGTAGGCAAGTATTACTATTGGTGAGACTAGATTATCAGCATCACTAATTAAAAGTGGTTTATTACCTTGACTAACAATGTTAGCAATTTTAGGAAATTCTTGGTATTTTTCAGGAATTTTGTTCCACCAAATCTGGGCTTGAGAGTTGAGTGTACAAGATACAACTCCGCCCAGAATTACCATGAATGCTACAAGTGACCAGAGCTTTTTTTGCCAAACTTTAGTATAAACAGACGTGAGCTTAGTGCTAAATAGATAAGCAACAGCTAACTGTATACCTAAAACTGAAGGAAGTGTATATCGACTAGTAGCGTATCGCTTTTGAAAGATGAAATCCAATATCAGTAGAGGAAGCCCTATAGACCCAATCAAAGTTAAGACAAATAACCAAACTTCTTTAGAGGTTCTTCGACAAAGAACATAAATTGAGTAGCTCATTAGAGCTAAAATAATTAAAATAAAAGGAATTAAGGCAATTTTAAGTCTTCCTGGTTCGCTAGGGCTAATACCTAAATCAAGAAACGTCCGACTAAAAATACCAGCCCACCTTGCAGCTGATGCAAATAATGTGTGTTTATCATTTGTCCAATCTACTGCTTCTGGCTGAGGGTTGGTAATAATAACCCAAATCCAAGGTACAAAAGTTATAAATCCTGCAAGCGATGATAGCAGGTAAGAAATCGATGTTTTGCTCAATCGGAAACGTTCGATTGTAATTACATAAATTCCCTGGGCAAAAGCAACCAAAGTAAAAAATAAATGAGTATAAAACCCTAGTATCAATGTTGCTGTATAAATGCACCAACTAAGCTTTGTTTTAAGCCGCATGGCTCGCAGCAGTGCTACGCTTGATATTAAAATCGCTACTATCCATAAACTATATGAGCGTACTTCTTGTGCATACACGAGATGAATAGGTGAAATGGCTACCAAACCAATGGCTATCCACCCTACTAGTGAAGACTCAAATAATTCTAGACATAGCCAATAAAGACAAGGAAAAGTGAGCAGACTAATGAATGCCGAAAAACTTCTTGTCACTGCTACAGAATCGCCAAACCATTCTACCCAAAACCGGGTCAACAAGATGTATAGTGGCAAAATCTGCGAGTCTTCTAAAATAACACCTTTAATTGTATCAATTGCGTTTCTTTCAGGATTGGGATACTGGTATTTATGCAAATCTTCAATGCCGAAAAAATGACCATCAGTTAACTGCTCCTTCATTTCTGACTCCAAATAGCCAGATATGCGTAGTGATGAGTAAATTTCATCACCCCAATAAAGTTTTTTATCAATATTGACGAACCGAAAAAATATACCTATTACTAATAAAATGATGATTAAAAAACGTAACCAATATTTAGAAATGATCGAGTTCTGTGGCAATTGCTTTTTCATGTAGGTTTTCAATTTCTTAAAGCCTTAATAAACTATATGCAATTGTTTCTCTGTTATCGTATAGTATAAATTAATCAGAATATAAAATACTTACGTTGAAAATAAAAAGATTTCATAAAGTTTATATGAAATTGTTATAAATAGGTTTGCGAGTAGAGAGCACCACAAAGACGCTACTTGTGGAATCATCACAAGTTCCAACGAAAAAGCACTAGCAGCGAAAATAATGTAATGCTTGCTCTGTAACTATTTAATTACGTAGCTTGCTTCTCACTGGAGGCGAGTATTACAAATTAGTAATTAGGGAACTCCAAAAAATAAATTATCCAATTTCAATCTTTCAAAACAACTTTCCCTCCCCCTGCCCCCTGCTCCCCTGCCATCAAAGCGATGGGATATCTTTTTAATTGGAAGTCCCTTATTTGGTGAAAGTGTCTCTTTGACGTAGCAATTAACTTATGGACAAGAACGAACAACGAATTCTCTATTCATGGGTAGTGAATGCCCAACCGTGGACACGTATAGTTCGTGACAAGCTTCTTGAGAGCCGTGTTCTTGTCACAGACAGAGCGATTGTAGAAGCTGTAGTTGAATTTGAACCGAGAACGTTCTTGGACATCGGGTGTGGTGAAGGGTGGTTGTGCCGTGAACTCTGGGATCGCGGGTTTAATGGCTGGGGAGTTGATGCTATTACCAATCTGATCGAATCAGCACGGTGTATGGGCGATGTCCGCTTTGTTGTATCTTCGTATTCGGATCTTCCGTCACAAAGATTTGGCAGTATTAACCAGTTCTCCTGTTTCATCTGCAACTTTTCTATTCTTGGGGAACGTGCTCTTGGCGAGATCGCCGAAGCGGGTCAGAGCCTGTTGGAGTCTAAGGGCAAAATAATTATTCAAACACTTCATCCTCATCTTGTTTGTGGCGACTCTCCATACGAGAGTGGGTGGCGCGAAACTTTCTGGACAGGAGTCGCAGATGGGACATTTCATCCTGCACCCTGGTACTTCAGAACAGTTGAATCATGGATTGCTGAGTTCCATCTCAGGAATTACCAATTACTCAAGTTACTGGAGCCGTGCCACCCCATAAGCAAAAAACCAGCCTCAATTATATTTATCTTTGAACGACAGTAATTTTGAATAGCAAACCTCAGAATAGCCAAAAATCAACCACTGATAACTGGAATGCTCCTCTGCGCTGTGACAGAAGTAAAGAGCACACCGTTTTGGTGCGATCGCACAGTACGAGAAACCCAAAGGATTATATTTGGAAAATTGAGCTTTAACGCGGCTTGTTGAGCGAATCACTCACTTGAGTACCTGTATAATTGGGAACCCAACCTTCGGCGATCGCAAAATAGCGTATCCCTTTGAAATTCAACGATGCAGTCGGGCTGCACCAATGCTCAACACCAGCGGGGATGTAAAGATAGTCTTGTGCCTGAACTAAAAGCTGTATCTGGCTGCCATCAGGTCGCACGAAGCCATAGATCATTTCTCCTGCCAACACATAGAGAGGTTCCGCGGCAGGATGAGTATGGTAACGCCCATAGGTTGTTATCAGTTGGTGAAGATTGAAGGAACCTGGATGCACATTCAGTAAGTCACACCAGAGAGCGCCATTTTCTTGCTGAATAAATTCAAAGACGCTGTTATGTAGTTCTACACAATAACGTTTCTCGGACTCAGTTAAAAAGTCCTGGTCTAGCAGATTGGGAAAGAGAAGCGATGTTCCTGGGTCGTAGTGTCTGAGTTGAATCCCAAGAGGGGCAAGCTCACGAACTATTTCGCCTAAATCGCTCTCAATCGTACCGTCGTCAAGTAGTAGGTTAGCCATGACAAAAAGACTAATTAACTGTTAAGAAGAGTATACTCAATTTTCAGCTTAAAAGCCACTATTCCCGACAGACAAACCGGGGTTTAATTTCTTATTGACTCCTGTTAATTTGATTCACACCCAGTCCCCATTACCCCTTATCCCCAGAGAAGCCCCACCTTCCCCACTCACAGAAGAAATTTATCGCCAGAATGATGTTCATTGGTACCACTAGCATCTAAGCTAGTACGGGTGAACTATATCTAGCATGAAATGTCTGACTTAATTCTGTTTTGGCATCGGCGCGATTTACGCATTTCTGATAATACAGGACTGGCTGCGGCAAAACGGCAGAGTCCGAAAGTGGTGGGTGTGTTTTGCCTCGATCCGCATATTCTGGAACGGGATGATGTTGCTCCTGTGAGAGTAACTTATATGATTGGGTGTTTGCAGAAACTCCAAGAGCGATATGCTCAAGTTGGTAGCCAGTTATTAATACTCCACGCTGATCCTGTACAAGCGATACCAGCTTTAGCAGAGGCAATAAATGCCAAAGCTGTTTTTTGGAATTGGGATGTAGAACCTTATTCGCAAGAACGCGATCGCACCGTTATAGATGCCCTCAAAGAAAAAGGCATTCAGTTTCTTAACCAAAACTGGGATCAAATCCTCATCTCCCCAGATGAGATCCGTAGCGGTAGTAATCAACCTTATACGGTTTATACTCCCTTCTGGAAAAATTGGATTACTAAACCGAAAGCGAACCCAGTAGAAACTCTGCAAAATGCTGAAGGATTAACGGAAGCTGAACAGAAAATTGCTAAACTTGCAGGAGCTTTGACACTACCTTCAGCGAAAGATTTAGGGTTTATTTGGGATGAACAATTAATTCTTTCACCGGGAGAGGCAGCGGCGCAAGAACGGCTAGAGGAATTTACTAATAAAGCTATTACTGAATACCAAGAACAGCGGAATTTCCCCGCAGTGGACGGCACATCGCAACTGAGTGCAGCTTTGAAATTTGGCGTAATTGGCATTCGCACTGTTTGGCAAGCCACGATAGAAGCACTGGAAAATAGCCGGAGTGAGGAAACAGCAGTTAATATTCGCACATGGCAACAGGAATTAGCTTGGCGAGAGTTTTATCAACACGCAATGTATAACTTTCCCGAATTAGCTGATGGCGCTTTCCGCGACACCTTTAAGAACTTTCCTTGGGAAACAAACGAAGAACATTTCCAAGCTTGGTGTGAGGGGAGGACTGGCTACCCCATTGTAGATGCAGCAATGCGCCAGATGAATGAAAGCGGCTGGATGCATAACCGTTGTCGGATGATTGTTGCAAGTTTCCTCACCAAAGACTTGCTAATTAATCCCCAATTGGGAGAAAAATACTTTATGCAGCACCTGATTGATGGTGATTTATCTGCCAACAATGGCGGTTGGCAATGGAGTGCTTCTAGCGGCATGGACCCTAAACCTGTGAGGATTTTCAACCCAGCCAGTCAAACACAAAAATTTGATCCAGAGGGGGAATATATCCGGCAATGGGTATCAGAATTGCGGTCTGTAGATACAGAATATTTAGTTACTGGAAAAATTCCACCTTTAGAACGTCATGCTGTTGGCTATCCTGACCCAATTGTGGATCATAAAATACAACAACAGCAGTTTAAACAGCGTTATCAACAGCAAAAAAGCATTACTAGTGGTGAGTAAAATTGTGAGATTTTTAATGTTTATTTATAACATGTCCTGCTAATCAACGTTCCTTTAAAAATGTTCGTAGTCAGGACTGAAGTCCTGATTTTGTTCGCATAATGTCTTGGATAAAGGACTAAAGTCTTTACTACAAACCGATGAGTATTTTGACGGAAATCAGATTACGTCTTCACAGGTAAACGAGAAATTGTCCATAAGATGAGCAGGAAGATGAAGTAAATTGTACCAACCAGCCCAAACTCAATCAGAGGAATATAGGTTACTTCGTAAATTCTGCCCAAGCCGCGTTCAGTCAGTGCATAAACGGCCAGTACACTCACTAAAAAAGCTCCGTAGATAGTACGTTTAGTCCAGATACCAACAGGTAGACCGTGGAGCTGAGTCAGTACCAGAATGCCAAGAAAACCAAAAAGAAATGTTGGCCACTTGCTTTGTCCTAGCATCAAGGACACAATGACACTATGTAAAACCACTGTAATTTCTAAGGAAAATGTCCACCAACGGTTTACATGAGTACGGTTAAAAATTAACGACGATTGGAGCAGCAGCAAGAACATATAGAGAAAACCAATTAAGTGCCCCAAAGTCGCTTCCATTGGATGATACCAAAAGGTGTAGATAGCGGCAAAGGAGAAAAAATAGCCGTGGTATAGCTTGATAATTTGCAAAAACTGTTGATGGAATGGAACAGAATTGCCAAAAAACAAACCGCGTCGAGGCGTTTCCAAAATCAGTACGAACACCAGTAGGAGCACAACCGCACCTTGAGAAGCCCAAATTGAAGTATCTTGAGCGAGAGCATCGTACCAAATATATGTTTGGAGAAAGTGTAAAGCGATAAATGCACCATTAATGGCAAGCATGAGGTAATTAATTGGGTGCAACGCCGATTTGTATTTCAACTGCGATCGCTGCGCCCACAAGATACACGCCCAGATGCTAAACTGATGCCCAAGGTACATACCCCAAGCCGTTGCTCGACTCCAAAAGGTCGGGTTGGGAAGTTTCCAGTAATACCAGTTTAATCCTTGGTCAGGAAGTTTGGTGATGCTTGCAGGAATGCTCCCACCTAGCCAAATTGCGTAGGTGAGGAGGATGCTTACAAAGATGCCTAGAAATAGTACTCGGCGACCTGTCATATTAATTCGTAATTCGTAATGCTTAATTCGTAATAAAAAGGCGAGAATAACTTTCTCAAAGTCCTCCTTTTTAAGGAGGATTTAGGAGGATCTAAAGTTTTAGATACATCAGCCATCACCTTGAAAATATCCTCTAAGAACTAAATTTTCAGGCGATAGGTTCTGTCTTTGTTTCAGTTGGGCTTTTAGCCATTCGTAAACAAAGAGTCAAAGCTACCAGCATTACTAAAAATCCACTCAAAAAAGGAGCAGAACTCCCAAATTTCATAAAACTAACACCTGCCCACGTTGGTCCAACGATACGTGCCAAAGCAGAGCAAGAACTGGCAATTCCTAATATTTGTCCTTGTTCTTCTGGAGCCGTCATCTGGGAAATCAGACTGTTTAATATTGGTTGGCTGACACTAATTCCCCATGCCACAAGTGTGGTAGCGACCAACAAGAAAATTAAGCTTTGTGAGAATCCAATTAGCAATAATCCTGAACCTAACCCTAATATTCCCAAGATAAGTAACTTTATTTCACCTAATTGTTTCTTGAGGAATCCGAGGAGTCCTCCTTGAATGATTGTGCTCACAATCCCCATGAAGGCAAAAAGATAACTAGTTTGTTGAGGGCCCCAATTTAATTGCTGCTTAGACCATAAAGCCAATGTAGAGTCCATAGCTGCAACAGCAAAGGTCACTAAAAAGTAGATGCCAACAAGCACAGAAAACTGTGGACGCTGTGACAGCTGTAGCAAGTTCAGTCGTCGCTGACGGTACCGATGAACTTGGATTTTGGCTTTAGTCTCAGAATTTAGGGATTCTGGAAGTAAAATAAAAGCACAAAGCAATGCCAATAAGGATAATCCGGCTGCAAACAACGACGGTAGATGAAAGTTAGCGTTGTCCGGATCAGGCCCGATCAAAAGACCTCCAATCGCTGGGCCGAGAATGAAGCCAAGACCAAAAGCTGCCCCTATTATGCCCATGCCACGAGCTCGATTAGTTGGCGTGGTAATATCTGCGATGTACGCCTGAGCAGTGGCAATATTCCCTGCCATAATCCCGGCAAGACTACGAGCAATAAACAAAATCCATAATGAGTTGGCAAAGCCTAAGCCTGCGTATGCAATTACAGAACCGAATAAAGTAAGTAATAAAATCGGACGGCGACCGTAGCGATCGCTAAATCTGCCCCATAATGGTGCAAATAAGAACTGCATTAAAGAATAAATAGCTACAAGTAGTGTCGCTTCATTAGGTTTTGCACCGAATTGATCAGCATACAAAGGCAGTATCGGCAGAATAATTCCGAAGCCGAGCAAGTCTATAAATACAGTCAAAAATAAGACGAATATAGCCCTGCTATTATTTTTACTCTCCATAGTGCAATTCACTTTTATAAAAAATATGTGTAATACCGATTACCTGTGAGGTTGCATAGAATCAGGCTTGAGCAAGCCTAATTCTATGCAGCTTATTAGAGAATTGGTATAACTTGGATTAGTTTTATGGACATTAGGGAACACTTGATAATAAAAGCCTATTGAATGCAACCAGTAATCAGTTCAAGCAAAATGATTGAATTTGAGTATGGTTGAGGAAAATAGCATGAAACAAACCCACTATAAAAATTAAGCCAATAATACTACTAATAAAAGCAACCACGATTTCGTGCTTCCGTATAGCTTTTTGTATCTTAATGTCTATGATGTATTCTAATTCTTTGTATGACATTGACTTTAATTTTGCTAAAAATAAGAGTTCTGTGGAACTTATGTCTGACAGAAGTTTGAGTATGTTCAAAAAATCTAGCTTGTTCAATGATGAATTATTTAGACACTGTGGGAGTGTCTAAATAGTTCGTCATTGATAATGATGTTCGCGGACTCGCTACTGCTGCGCTAACATAATTGGTAATTACAATCACTGGTAAGCGATTTCCGGAAAATAAATTACCCGATAGACCGATTGAGTCAGTTCTGATTTTATACCAGGAAAAGGACTGTTCTAGCTGGTCTGGTAACTTCTTATTCCAAAATGTCCTGAGCTAAGGACTCATCACTGATAGCGAGACGAAGAAGGGAATCTGCGTACCCCTACGGTAAAGTCAGCTACGCGCAGCTTTTCGTAGAGAGGGTCTTGCAGACCACCCAATTAGAGATTTTGGTGTCGTCTGCTTACACTCTTCAATTACTAATTAGGAATTATTAATTATTTTGGCAAGTGCGTTGGCGTAGTTTCAAAACAGCACCTGAAATACCAAAAGCTAATATCACCAAGGTATAAGTTGGTTCGGGAACTGCAATAATGCTTAACTGATTAATGGCCAAGCCGTATTGTGGAGCAGAACTGCTAAAAACGAGTCGCGAGATGTTTGGAGTGTCACTACGAATCCCTAAGAAAACTGCTGAATTATCTAATGCTAGGGATGAAGTACTTAGAACTGAAAAACTACCCAATAGGTTGTTAACATTATCAAAAGCAGTGATAAAAGTTTCAACTTCCAAATTACTAATGTCTACAGCTATCTGAGTACCAGCGCCAAAAACTGGCTGGGCAAAACTAATGCTAAAAGGTCCTCCGTTACCCTGAGTACCAGGATCAGGAGCACCAGGAGGAAGAGGTTGAAAACCTGTTGGGTCTATACCTCCAAAGAGAATAAAATCTCCTTGGGCGAAGTTAGTCCGAATCCCAGGTGGAGGTAAAGTTTGAAATACAAATGGTGGAGTAATCTGAGGTTTATTAGCTGGAGCTATATTTATATCCAACCCTAAACCACCTTGCGATGTTGTTGAGAAAGAGTTAGGTAAAAAAGCAGAAAAGTCAGGAGCTACAGGATTAAATACTTTACCTAAACTTGCCCAATCCACTTCATCATTACTTCCCAAAGTAGCACGTTCATTTACTAAAAATGTAGCTGCCTTAACTGGTAATGGAAGAACCGTTATTATAGCTGTAATTGCTGGTAAATATTTGACAAATGACTTAAATAAATGATTGATCATACAATGCCAAAAGGCTTACTCCTTAAATTTGTTAAAAAAATAATATCATCAAAATGCAATAATTTAACACCCACGATGAGGTAATGTATTTCCCTATTTGAAAGAGTTCAAGCAACTACTGCATTTAATGGTTAAGTTACAAAAACTTTTGATAGCTGCTAAAATTTTACATAATTAAAAATTTTACCAATCTAACATCATTTTTGCGACACGACTTTAGCTTGGGTTACAGACACAATTTCTCGTGTCTGTACCACGCTCAATTTGTTGTTGGTCTACTACTAGTCAGTGATTCCACAACGAACTTATAAAAGCTGAAAAGCTTTAAATTGTTATGAAGTTTTGACTTGTAATAATTTTAGACCAACTGAATAGTCACATTGGATGAGAGGTTTTCAAGGAAGGCGAATTGATTTCCTAAGAAAGACAAGTTACCACTAGAGTTGTCGTACGTAAAGTCGCCACTGTTACTAGTACCAAACCCTGCTTTAGAAACTTGGATTACGTCACTCTGACCAAAGGTGTAATCTTTGATGATGTCAATACCATCACTTAAGCTATTGAAGATAAACTTATCTGCACCAAAACCACCGCTGAGAATATCGTTACCTTGTCCACCGATGATGGAGTCATTACCGAAGCCACCGGAGATAGTGTCATTACCATTTCTACCTTCTAATCGATTATTTTGGCTATCGCCAGTAATGTTGTCACTTGCATTTGTACCGATGAGATTATCAAAGTTGAGTACATTAAATGTTATTGTCCCCAGACTAGGAACGTTAAGGGCAGAGATAGTTTGCTCCTGTAAGTTAGCGATGACAGATACACCAGCAACAGATTGAGAGGAATCTATGGTGTTATTGGCAACGCTAGCATCAGCAATAACTGTTTCTACTTTAAAGACTGTGTCTGTGCCGAAGCCGCCAGCTTTTGTGATTTGCCCAACACCTGATAGGGTGATGGCTCTATTCAGTTTGCTGTAGTCTGCTGTATCTAAACCATCTCCACCATCAATCTTGTCGTTACCCCGACTGCCCTTGAAGGTATCATCGCCTGCACCACCTATCAATGTGTCATTGCCAAGTCCACCATCAATCAGGTCATTGCCATCTCTACCATCAATTAGGTCATTCCCAGCTAGGCCAGATAACTGGTTATTTTGACCGTCGCCCTTAATGCTGTCATTGTTAATTGTGCCGATGACATTGGCAAAGTTGACTACATTAAATGTCAATGTTCCCAAACCAGGAACGTTGAGGGCAGAGATAGTTTCGGCTTCTAAGTCAGCAACGGCAGCTACCCCAGACAAAGATTGAGATGCATCTATCGTGTTGTTGGCAACGCTGGCATCAGCAATTACCCTATCTACTTTAAAGACTGTATCTGTTCCGAAACCGCCAGCTTTAGTAATTGTCCCTACACCTGAGAGGGTGATTTTTTTGCCTAAGCTGCTATAGTCTGCTGTATCAAAGCCATCTCCACCATCAATGCTGTCGTTACCTCGACTGCCTCTAAATGTGTCATTGCCGCCATTGCCTGTTAATTTATTACTTTGGCTATCACCAGTAATGCTGTCATCTTCATTTGTACCGATGACATCGTCAAAGTTAACTACAGTAAATGGCAATGTCCCCAGACCAGGAACGTTATTGGCTGTCAACGTTTGGCTTTGTAGGTTAACGGTAATAGATACACCAGCCAAAGATGCGGAAGCATTTATGGTGTTGTTGGCAACAGTAGAATCAGCAATAATCTTTTCTACTTTAAAGAGTTGGTCTTGACCCAATCCACCAGCTTTAGTAACTGTCCCTACATTTGACAGGGTAATAGTTTGGCCTAGTTTGCTATAGTCTGCGGTATCAAAGCCAACTCCACCATCAATGCTGTCATTACCCTGACTACCCTTAAAGGTGTCATTGCCATTACCACCTAACAATGTGTCATTGCCTTCACCACCATCAATCAGGTCATTGCCACCTCTACCATCAATCAAGTCATTACCAGCAAGACCAGTTAATTGGTTCTTTTGGCCGTCGCCCTTAATGGTGTCATCGTTAATTGTGCCGATAACATTGTCAAAATTGACTACATTAAATGTCAATGTTCCCAGACCAGGAACGTTAAGAGCAGAGATGGTTTGGTCTTGCAAGTCAGCAACAGCAGGGACTCCAAACAAAGATTGAGACGCATCTATAGTGTTGTTGGCAACTTTAGCATCAGCAATAACCTTATCTACTTTCAAGAGTTGGTCTTGTCCCAATCCACCACCTTTAGTAACTGTCCCTACTCCTGAGAGGGTAATAGTTTGACCTAATTTACTATAGTCTGCGGTATCAAAGCCATCCCCACCATTAATGCTGTCGTCGCCCTGACCACTCTTGAAGATGTCATCGCCAGCACCACCTAACAACGTGTCATTGCCATCTCCACCATCAATCAGGTCGTTACCACTTCTACCATCAATGAGGTCATTACCAGCCAGACCAGTTAATTGGTTATTTTGGCTGTCGCCCTTAAGGGTGTCATCGTTAACTGTGCCGATAACGTTGTCAAAGTTGACTACATTAAATGTCAATGTTCCCAGGCCAGGAACGTTAAGAGCAGAGATGGTTTGGGCTTGCAAGTCAGCAACAGCAGGTACTCCAGACAAAGATTGAGATGTATCTATAGTGTTGTTGGCAACCGTGAGATCAGCAATTACCCTTTCTACTTTAAAAACTTGGTCTTTGCCAAGTCCGCCACCTTTGGTAATTGTTCCTACACCTGACAGGGTGATGCTTTTGCCTAAGCTGCCGTAGTCTGCCGTATCAAAATCATCTCCGCCATCAATGTTGTCGTCACCTCGGCTGCCCTTGAATGTATCATTACCCCCATTACCAGCCAACGTATCATTCCCATCTCCACCATCGATTAGATCATTTCCAAGATTACCGGAGATATTGTCATTGCCTGCACGACCAGAAATCTGATCGTCACCAATAGTACCCAACAAAAAGTCATTGTTAGGAGTTCCAACAATATTGGACATAATGTATAACCTTTATAGTTTTGCAGATCAAATTCTTTTGAACGTTGTAATACTCGCATATTACAATGATGGGAATTATAAATTTATGATGAAATAAACCTAAATATAATTAATACCGTTTTATATCTCTGGCAAAAGAAAAATACCAAGGGTTTGGGTTTTTTAAAAATGTGTTTTTATGTCAGAAAAATTGAGAAGTCATAAAATTAAGATTTACGCACTTTACATAAGAATAGTCTTATAAATCAAAGTAAATAGGTCGTTTTAGCTTTTTGTAGTCGCATAGGACTAGCCCAAGCCAGACATCACCAAAAGGTAATTGAAAAATCTAGCTAGAAGCATTAAAAAGCATGTTTGGATATTTTGGCGTTTATGTCAATGTGTAATTAATAAAAATATACAACTTAAAAAGATCAAGATATAGTGCATACTACAGATAATATTATTCAGTGAAAAAAATCATATTTAATGTGAAAATAAAAACTAATAATTTGCCTTTAAATCTTAACTGGTAAGGGTATAAGGAAAAATATGGGAAGGAATCTACTAAACAGATTGGATATTGTACCTAACATAAACAAGCAAGTTGTGAATGCACAAAATAGGCAATGTATTGACATTTATTTTGTACAAATGATTGTTTTTTAAGTATTTATACTTTATTCTGGTGAGCGATCGCTTGTTTCTGACACTTGCTTCCCCAAAGGGGTACGCCAACGTCTTTTCGTACAGCGATCGCACCTAGATCAAAATTGCCTAGCTCTCAGCTAAGTTTGCATAATTTCGGGTAGATTACCGCAAATGCGCTGATATTTTAATTTCCTCTCTTCATAAATTCCGCAAAAACACCGTTACGCTATTTCTGCTTGTGATCAAAACTTAGAGCATCCAGTTTATTAGGGCGTGTTTATGACCAACCCTGTAAAGACGGTTATCCAAGTCAATCTGGAGATGGCTCTAGAAGTAGCTCAAGAATTGGAGCAAGCTCCATACACTCAACTCGGTGCTTATTGTTTGGAGATTTTGCGGGAGATAGGATGTCCTGGTACTGAACTCCCAGTTAACTTACAAACTCGCGATCAGCAGCTAAACTTTATCACAGGCTTTGCATCTTATGCTTTTGGGGAGGTACAAAGTGTATAAAGCATTAATTGAAGATATATTTTCTGATTCAGAAGGCGCAGAAGAAACTACTTTTCCTGCTACAGATGAAGAATTGTTAATCTTAACAGATAAATTTTTAGGGTTTGAAATTCCCCCAAAGGTTTTCTTACAAGCTATAGCCATTGCTGATTACGACTGTGCAGCAGCTTTTCGCTACGTAGATAATTATTTGATTACCCTCAAGAATAAGAATAAGCGTAAGCATAAGAAACTACTTGTGTTAGGAGCTACGACTAGATTTGACAATAATTGACGTGTTTCTTTACCAGTTAACCCTGAACCATTACGATTTACATAAGATAATGTGCACTACCGATGTAGAAACGTTGCATTGCAACGTCTCTACAAATATTTGCCCCACAGCGACAAGATAGAACAATTAGAATTTATCTAGAAGCATAAAATGGGATTTTTATTAGATCAAGCATTTTTAGGTCTGTCCTAATTACAAATTAGTATTACTCCTCGCAAGACAAACTGTTTCATAGCTTTTACCAGCAATATCCCAAGTGAATTCTGTTTCTACAAGTTGTCTGCCGTTGTGAGACAATTCTGAACGCAGATGTGGACGATCAAATAGTTGACTAATAGCGGTGACGTACTCTGCTGGTTTATTGGCTCGTAATGCCCGTAATCTATGACTAGCACCATCCACGGCTAATCCTTCTAAGCCGCGATCGCTAGCTACTACAGGTATACCAGCTGCCATTGCCTCTAAAGTTTTATTTTTAATGCCAAACCCAGTCCGCATGGGTACAACGCAGATGGTAGCTTGATGCAAATATTCTACCATTGAAGGCACACGCCCAATCACATTAATTCCTGGTTTTTGATCGAGTATTAAAACTTCTGGTACTGGATGCGAACCGACAATATCGAAAGTTGTATCGGGATACAATTTTTGGATTTCTGGCAAAACTTCGTTGCTGAAAAAGCAGACAGCATCAATGTTTGCTAAATTATCCATTGCACCGATGAAAATTAAGCGATGTCCACCTGGATCGGTGGTGCGGTTGGGGAAAGAAACTAAATCTACGCCATTGGGAATAACTGTAATTTCACTATTGGGGTTAAATTCTTGTAGTTGAATTTTATCTTCTTCTGTTGTCGCAACAATTGCCGAAAACTTAGCACAGTAGTTTTGCTCATAACGACGCAACAGTGGCAGATTAATTTTGTCTCTGAATGAATTTTCTGAAATGCCGGTTGATAGTTGGTTTCGACAAGTAGCGTAAACAGAACTATGAACATTAACTATGGTTTTTAGCTGTTTCTGAAAATGTGGCTGCACATAAATTTCATTGACACTATGTTCGCAGGTAATCACATCACATTTCCCCGCTTCCACCCAGTTATTAACCCATGTTTGCATCTCAACTGAGTAGCGGTTGAGTACACTTGGCGGTGTCCCCTGTTGCAAAAATCTTCCAAATCGCTGTATTTTCTGGAGTATTCCGGTGTTTCCAGAATCTGGCGGGCGTTCAAAAATGGCTAGATGATCCACACAATCCCGTAATCCTGCTACTTCTGCGTCTGTAACATCGCCCTCGCGTTGAGTTGCGAGGGTAACACTATGGCGTTGACTCAGGTATTTAAGTAAATTAAATGTCCTGACTTGGGTTCCCCCGCGTGTTGGTGGATACGGAAAGGTGGAAGATAGCATTAAAATGTTCATATAAGTGATGAATCAAATGTGATACATACACCATGACCTCATTGGAGGCTGTATGTCATCATTTGATTTATCAAAAAGAATTCAGGAGTCATATCAAGTCCGGTTGAATACTTATCATTAGGGCTGACACGGGGACGCAAAAACACGAAAATGACTACAGATCAGAGCATAATCAAACCTAGTCGCACACCTACAGCAACAGCCTCCGTGCGACTGGAGACACTGAGCTTTTGAAAAATGGATGAGAGATGAAATTTGACAGTATGCTCAGAAATATGCAAGCCTTTAGCGATCGCTTTATTTCCCAACCCAGAACCAAGCATTGCTAAAACCTCTATCTCCCGTGGTGTCAAGGTTTGCACAGGATTTGCCACCATTTTTTCCCGGATAGACAGTAATTCTACAGCATCCGGGTGCAGCACCACCAAACCAAAAGCGATCGCCTCTACAGCAGCGACAATTTCCGACTCTGTGCTAGAACTGGGCAATATTCCTCGGATACCAGAACGTAACCCTGTCTCTAAATCAATGCTGTCAAGTTCCTCAACAATGACGATCGTTGCCAATGGGTATTGCTCCTCTTGAATGAGCAGCAATTTTTCCCACACCGATTGTTGAAGATTGCCGCTCAAATCTACCAGCACCACATCTGGTTGTAATTGCCCAACTTCCCTTGCCAATACATCCAAATCGGATGCACTCCCCACAACCGTCAGCCGAGGATTGGTAGTCACCACCGCTGATAACCCTGCCCGCACTACAGGGGAAGTGGCAACTACCATCACCCGGATCATGTCGCCTCCACAGCAGTTTTCCCAGACTGCACGGCAACATAAATAGTGAATTGCTGCCCACCGCGTAGGAGTTGTAGCGGCACAGATCCTTTACTGTCGTGGAGATATTTAGTTAAATCATTCATGCTAGTGAATAATCGCCCCGAAACTCCAATTAAAACATCGCCGATTTGTACACCAGCAGTTTCCGCCGCACTGCCAGGTAGAATTGACAATACCAATAAACCCAAGCTACGCCTACCTAAAAGTACAGGTTGCAGTGTGACTCCCAGTTGCGGACGACTATTTCCCTGTAAAAAACGCTCAACGGTATTGCTGGGAACTGCTACAGCCAAACCATTAACAATCATGGTGTTAATTCCCACGACTCGACCGAGACAGTCAGCAAGCGGCCCCCCAGAATTTCCAGGATACAGCTGCAAATCCGCCATAACTGCTCGTGGATTATTTGCATAGATAATTCCAGTTGTCACAGCACCACTTTCAGCAAACGGATTACCTACCGCCAAAACTAATTCACCCACTCGCAGTTCCTCAGAATTGCCGATGGTTGCAGCAGTTAAATTAGTGGCGACAATTTTCAGGGCTGCTAAATCTTGCTGTGGGTCAAATTGTGTACGCACCGCATCAAATACCCTTCCATCTGCCAATTCCACGGTTGCACGGTTGCTGGTTGCCACATGAGCATTAGTGATAATTAGTCCGTCAGATTGCCAAATTACACCGGAACCGACTCCCAGAGAGCCACTTTTCACTTTGACAGTGCGTAGGCGTAGTTTAGCAGCTACCTCTGTCAATTCAGCAGCGATGTTAGTTAATGTTGTGTTTGCCATGTTATGCAATTTTTCCCCATGTCAAAGTAGAATCTGTTGGCTGACAATAGTTTTTAGTCGAGTTGGGATAATTGAGAATGCTGCAAGATATCAGTTAACCCAACTTTGGAAAGCAAATTTTGACAGTTCCGAGTTCAAAGGCTCAACGTTCAAGTAAAAAGGTGCAACTTCCGAGTTCAAAAGCTCAACGTTCGAGCAAAAAGGTGCAACTTCCGAGTTCAAAGGCTCAACGTTCGAGCAAAAAGGTGCAACTTTCGAGTTTAGAGGCTCAACGTTCGAGCAAAAAGGTGCAACTTCCGAGTTCAGAAGCTCAACGTTCGAGTAAAAAGGTGCAACTTCCGAGTTCAGAAGCTCGAATGAATATAAAATCTAGATAAATCTTGACAGAGCTAGTTAAGGGATTTCCGGAAATTAAATTATCCAATTTTTAGAGCGAAGATGACGATCGGATTCTTCCTCCCCTGCTCCACGGCAGTTGCTCTACTTGGGGAAACCCCAAGACCGCACTGCCTCCCCTGCCTCCCCTGCTTACACTTATTCCTCCTTAGTAGGTCGTTCGCCAATTGCGATCGCTAACTCAATTAACACTCCACCCCGGACAACTTGCAGGTTGACAGTTTTACCAATGCGATCGCTACTATTGAGCAGCGCCAGCACATCACCTGTATCGCCCACAGTTACGCCATCGAATGTGACCAAAACATCGCCAAGCAACACACCTGCATTGTCCGCGGGCCCAGAAGGCTCAACATTAACAACAATTACCCCAGTTGTAGAAGTTAAATTGAGTGCAGTTTTTAGGTTTTTCGGTAAGCGTACAGGTTGCATTCCCACACCCAAGTACCCCTTAGAAATGCGTCCTTTTGCTACTAATTGGTCAACCACGCGATCGACTGTAGCAGTGGGAATAGTCAAAGCAGTACCACGCCGCCCCGATGTATTCATGCCTACCACAAAACCAGCAGCATCTACCAACGGCCCACCTGCAAAGCCAGAGTAAAGGGTGATGTCTGGGCGGATGAATTGGTCAATATTACCGCCACTCATACTCCGCCAAGCACCACTAACCACGCTGACCGCACCCATCGCCGCCCTTAAGTCACCTTCGCTACCTCTTGCCAGTCCTAGTACCAAATGACCGACTTTAAGCGTTTTGGCATCCCCAACTTTAGCCACAGGTATTTCTAGATTTTCTAGTTTAAAAACAGCTATATCGGTGCTAGAGTCATGACCCACGAGTGTTACTGGTGCAGTGTTACCATTTGATAAAGTGATGGTAATGTCGTCATAGCGCTGGAGAGATTCATCAGAGGTAACAATGATGCCATTACGCCAGTGAATGCCACTTGGGGAAACACGAGTACCCGCATTAACTGCAACCACAGCACTCCCAGTTTGTTCTACGGTGTCAGCTAAACTGTTGGACAAAGCCAGTAATGAAGACATAAGATTTTTCTGCAAACGTTCTTAGATGTTCATATCGTGCCGTTTTATCAACCCAGATGGCATCGGAAAAATGGGGAGAATTCATCCTAGAAAAATGGCTAGGATTTATATCAATACGGTTTGGATAATATCCCCCCGCCTGTAGCGACACACTTTTTAAGGGGGTTGGGGGGATCTTCCGGGGCAAAATATCACGAACACCAAGCGTATTGCATTCTAAGGTGGAATAGCAATGAAATGGCAGATAAACAAATGCACACCCAATCAAGAGAAATCAATCTGCTGACTCCCTCTAGAGAATTACCTCTATATGGCATGAGAATTTTAGTAACAGCACCGAGAAATTATGCTTATAGGTTATCTGAACAAATTATCAAACAAGGTGGTTTACCTGTTTTCATGCCTACTATCGAAACCTGCTATTTATCAAACTACACTAAGTTAGATACTGCTCTAGACCATATAGGTGAATTTGATTGGATTATCTTCACAAGTAGAAATGGCATCACTGCATTTTTCCACCGGATGAATGATTTAGATATTCCCATCTCTGTGGTACAAAAATGTCACTTATGTGCTTTGGGAAAAGATGCAGAAAGCTTATTATCTTTTTGTGGCAAGGTAGATTTAATTCCAACAGAATCTAGCCCAGGCGGGATTGTGGCTGAATTAGCGAAACTTCCGCAAATTTACGGCAAAAAAGTGCTCATACCTGCTCCAGAAGTTGTTGGTTTGCCTGAGCCTGATGTTGTACCCAATTTAATTACGGATTTGCAGCAATTGGGCATAGAAGTAACTCGCGTACCCGCATATATTACACAGGGTTTAGACGCAAGTATCTACGGTGTTGAATTAAACCTGATGCGTCAAGGAATGATCGATGTAATTGCCTTTAGTAGCACGGCGGAAGTAGAAAGCTTTTTGACAATGGTCAACTCGCAAAGCGATTATGAACGTTGCATTATTGCATGTTTCGGCCCTTATACAACTGCTAATGCCCGAAAGTTGGGTATGAACGTCTCTATAGTGTCTAGGGATTATAGTTCATTTGAGGGATTTGCTGAAGCGATCGCAGCATTTTTTCCTCTGTGATTTTGGTGTGCAGCTTTTGGTACATATAAACTAGCCCAACTAACCGCTTGAGAATCTAAAACATTCAATCACAATCAACCACAATCAACTCTAGACTAGCAGCACATAAACCCGTAGTATCGAAAATGGAGTTTATATTGAGTTAGGAATTTTTTCATGGCAACTTACAATGTAACATTACGTACCCCAGACGGTGAACACATAATTGAAGTCCCTGATGATGAGATCATCCTAGAGGTTGCTAATAATGACTATGATCTAGACTTACCCTATTCCTGTAGCGCTGGTTCTTGCTCTACCTGCACCGGGAAGTTGATTTCAGGTACAGTTAACCAAGACGATCAGAACTTCTTAGACGACGATCAAATAAAAGCGGGATTTGTTCTCACCTGCGTGGCCTATGCCACTTCTGACTGTGTAATCGAAACCCATCAAGAAGAAGCACTTAACAGTTAACTAAGAAATGTGGATTTAATAAAGAGCAAGTTTTGTAGGGGAGGTAGAATTAAGCAGCAGCAATCCTGCGGGTTCTCCGAAAGGAGTACCACCCTTGGTGCAGCCTCTTGTAGAGACACATACGCACCAGCAGGCATCATAACTGCTGTTGTGTTAGGATAAACACCCCTAAAATCTGAGGTGATACCGTACTCTCGGCGATAACACACCGTACTAGATTTAAAATTTTGCACTTTCCTAAAAAATCTGTATAAGCTTAGTAATTCGCACTAAAGAGCGCTCTCCAAAAGGGGAGCGCTTTTTATATATTTCAATAGATGGCTATATCTACCCTGACTTGGAACAAACGAATCAAATCTTCTTAAAAGTGATGCCTAAAAAGAATTACAGCAGGATGTCAATGCAACTACCATCTCAATTAACTAGACAAGTTGCTCTGAAAAACTTGTTAAAGGTAGGCAAACTTCCGCCGTGCTGCACTAGTAAGTAATGAAATTGCTAGCATTTAAATTTGTTGCCGTAATTCCAGTTAACAGAGCAACACTTTGGTTATTGGAAGTATCCTTAATCAAGGTATCGCTGCCGCTCTGAGTAATAGACAAACCTGAGTAAATTAAACCGCCTGCTAATGCAATCAAATCTTCACTGATATTGAAGTCTTTGATAGTATCTTTACCTTCACTCTTGGCAAGCACAAATATATCATTACCTGCACCTCCTGTGAGATTATCAGTACCCAAACCGCCATAAATCTGATCGTTTCCTAGTCCGCCAACAATTACGTCATTACTAGCAAAGCCAAAAATCAGATCGTTGGAGCTAGTTCCCTGCAAGGAGGTATCAGACTTGGCTGTACCAGTGATAATGCTATTGATTTGGTTACCGTTCTTAATGTTAACGACATCAACATCGTTAGGGTTGAGATTGTTATAATTGGCATCACTGCTAACCGCTGTGCCAGTAATGATTTGGTAAACAATGTTATCATCTACAATATTATCATTAACACCTGTAACGGTGATTGTTTGAGGCGTATTCCAATTAGCTGCGGTAAATGTAACGCTAGAAACTGAGACAGTACCTTCACTCACCTTAGAACTACTCAAATTGAAAGTGACATTAGCAGTGGGTTGGCTAGTTAGTTGGATATTGAAACTAGCTGTGCCACCAGCTTCTGTAGTTACTAGTCCAGTTATGGGGGAGATACTGAAACCTGCGATATCGTCGTTAGTAATCGTACCAGTAGCTTTGTTATCAGCAATGCTGGCATTGCTGGGGTTGGTGAGATTGACAAAAAAGCTCTCAGTTGATTCCGCAACGAAATCATTAAGAATCGGCACGGTGATTGTTTGAGTGGTAACTCCAGGGTTGAAAGTCAGACTGCCTGTAACTGGGGTGTAATCAATGCCAGCGATCGCAGTATTATTACTAGTGTTGTAAGCGACTGTAATGACGTTACTGCTAGCATTGGAGAGTTTGACTGTAAAAACAAAATTGCCACTGTCTTCCTTGCCGCTTTTATCTGCGATCGAGATAGTGGGTGCATTGTCATCATCAACTATCGTGATTGTAGCAGGAGCGCTCGCAGCTATTTGGTTGGGGTAACTCAGGTTAAGATTAATGGTTTCGTCAGTTTCAGTCACCTTCTCACCCAAAATATTGAGTGAAACGGTCTTTGTCGTTTCCCCAACGGCGAATTTTATAGTCCCTGATGAACTACCTGTGACACCTGCAACTTTAACGCTATTGTAGTCGCTGGCAAAAGTTGCTGTGCCATCCAAGGCATAATTTACAGTAGTGGCAATGGCAGTATTACCACTGCGAGTCACGGTGAAACTGACAGTTTTGCTACCACTATTACCTTCAGTCACAGTTGGGGTAGCAGTTGAAATGGCGTAATTGAGATTAGCAGGAGGAGCAAAGTTAGTATTGCCAATGTGATTCAATGGTTGCTCGGCAAAGTTTCCAGGTGATGTGTTAGCAACAGTGTTAGTAACAGTACCTAATGTCAAATTCGGTGCTGTCCCAGTGATTAAACTTGCTACCCAATCTGAGGCTGTTGAACCTGTAGTATCACCTGAACGCCCGACATATCCAGCGGTAAATGAAGTCTCAACAACTGTGGCATTTGGAACTGAACTACCAGTAGAACCTTTTCTAAATACAATCGAGCTATATGCTTTGTCTGTAGTTCCCCCATCTAAAACGGCAACTGAATCCAGCACAGTCCAATTTGGGTATGGAGTAGCATCAGGAATACCATCATTATTGGAGTCAATATCATTGCTTAAGGTGGGTGCATTGGAAGTTTGAATCAGGAAGAAACTAACAGACCCGTTTGCTATGTCGGTTGCTGCACCAGTGTGACCGATTGAGCTTGAGGCTCCGTTCCCCCATCCGGCTCCAGTTCCAGTATTAGTTAGGACATTTGCACCAGAGTTGACTGTATAAGTACTGCCTTTTTGCAGAAGAACTAGCAACCCATTGCTGCCAAACTGCTTACCAGATAAATCAAAAATATCTTGAACTTTGCCAAGGTTAGTGTTGTTATCGCTCTCAATTCCAACTAAATAAGTTCCATTTGGTATAGTTGTACTGGGAGTGCCACGCAGTTCGATGTATTCATTAGGGACGTCTGTACTTGGGGGATCAAAGAGAATTTCGTTGATGAGTATCGGCACAGGGATGACGGGAACGTCGGGATTATTGGGATTATTAAGTAGCACTGAAACATTTCTAGATTCACTGTTTGCCACCGCCAAGTCATATCTACCGTCTTTGTTGAAGTCGCCTACAGTGACAGCATGAGGTGTTGTGCCTACGTTAAAGTTCGTGGCATTTCCAAAGCTACCAGTGCCATCTCCTAGCAGCACTGAAACTGTATCTGAATATGCATTTGCCACTGCTAGATCAGATTTTCCATCCCCGTTGAAGTCAATTACCGTGACGGATACGGGATTTAACCCGACGTTAAAGTTAGTGGCAATTCCAAAACCACCACTACCATCTCCTAACAGCACTGAAACATTGTTAGAGTCCGAATTCGCCACCGCCAAATCCAATTTGCTGTCTTTATTGAAGTCACCTACGATGACAGAATTAGGATTTGTTCCCACATTAAATGGGGTAGCTGAGTTAAAACTACCCTTACCATTTCCCAACAGGATTGAGACGTTGTTGAAGTAAGAGCTTGTCACCGCTAGGTCAGATTTTCCATCCCCGTTGAAGTCGTCTACTGTAACGAAACTAGGACGGCTTGGAACTTTAAAGTTTATGGCATTTCCAAAGCCGCCAGTACCATCTCCTAGCAGCAGTGAAATATTTTGGGAGGCATTGTTTGCCGTTACTATGTCAGATTTTCCATCCTTGTTGAAGTCGCCCACTACGAGGGATATGGGAGAAGATCCTGATGGCAAAGCAAAATTGACAGCAGGTCCAAAGCCACCAGTAGCTTTGTCATCTCCAAATAGCACCGAAATGTTACTGGAGGAATTGTTTGCCGTTACCAAATCCAATTTTCCGTCTTTATTGAAGTCGGCTACAGCGACAGAATAAGGATTTAACCCGTTGAACCCGACCACGCTAAAGTTGCTGGCAGGCTTAAAAGTGCCATCACCCTTTCCCAAAAGTACCGAAACGCTTTGGGAGGACTTGTTTGCCGTTACCAAATCAGTATTACCATCTTTATTAAAGTCGCCCGTAATGATGGAATAGGGTCTTAATCCTACAAGAGGTGCGATCGCAATGCTAGCAGTCTCCGTAGCAGTACTGTAGGCAGTTGTGCCCCCACCAACACCTGGATCTACGCCAGTAGTGCCACTAACGTTGCCATCTGAAGCATCCCAAGCGCGGAAGGTGATTTTAGCCGTACCGTTGTAGCCAGCATTGGGGAGAAAACGGACTTTTTCTGTATCTCTGAGCAATGTTGCAGAAGTGGCAGACACAGCGAAATCAATCCAGTTATTACCGCCATCTGTGGAGTATTGCCATTTGCCATTGGTATTATCTACACCAATGACGGCAATTCCTTCCACTGCACCTGTGTCTGCATCAGTAATGGGGTCGCCACCTGCACCTTTAGCAAGGATGCCATAAACTAGAGTGCCGAGGTTATCGGCGGTGGTTATATCTTGGGTAATAGTGACTAGTATGGGATTACCAGTGTTGTCCAGTGTTGGTGCTGTATTGGTTGGCATTTACAATTCCTCTGCAAAAATAGTTTAGGTTTTAGAAGTTTTGTTTTCTCGCAGTTGCACCTTGATTATTGTTAATAAATAAAATTTGGCAACTTGTAACTGTTGACTCGAATCTAATACTTTAGGAACACAGCACTAAATAAGAAGCGAATACTTAGATATCCGCTTCCATGCCTAAATTAAATGGGTAATTAGAACCTCTTTTTGTTGAGGTAAAACAGAAAAAACTAATATTATAACTAAGTACAAACCTATGCTAAAAATATAAAATATACTACAGTATTATTACTGTAATAACTAATATGTGCTAAAAATTTAAATTTGCAGTTGATTTATTAAGTAAATCTGAAGTAATTATATGTGCTTTTGTTGGGATAAAAGATAGAGATACCAGATTTATTTAGATAAACCGGGCATGGTTGGTTTATTTACGCCTTGCTATCCCAGTAAGTAATGAAATGATCCTGCGATCATGCTATTGACTTGGTTGGCGTTTTTGGCTCTTCATTACTTGTTATGCTAAATACGTCTGTAAATCAGCTTAAAACCCTTACTGGGCAATAATAACGACCGT
>NZ_JAVRBN020000051.1:0-40245 GCF_034531305.2 Nostoc sp. ChiQUE02 | reverse complement strand
ATCCATTTATGAGCTAGAACTTAAGCCCTGTAAGACATAATTCTCACTTACTAGGTCAAAATGAGCGAACGTCCAGTCAAAAGCCTACTTTTCTCGTGGCTTTCATGACGCGATCGCAGTTTCTATGTAATCCGTCAAAACCTTGCCTCATAAGCATTTAGGATTTGCGGACAAGTCTATTGCACGATTCTCAATAAACAGCGCTTTTAAACCCAGAGGTACGTAAAGTAAGCACAGAGGTATGTGGAGTTTTTATCAAGAGAATTCGCTATTAATTAATAAAATGCTGTATTATTACAGCATTTCATTTTTAAGTGAAGTACAAAATGCAGGATTCACGCATCGAATATAAAGAGTTTCTACTTCCCGCCTCCAAACCCATAGTTTTGTACTTCATGCAAAATAAAACTACTGTAAATGTTTCAATCAGGAGAATTTGAAATGTCTCTTTTTCACACAAAAACAAGGTTTATAAACAGATTAAAACTTCTCATCTGGATGCTAGGTACAGTATTGACTTTATTTGCTTGTTCAAGCATCGGTCTTTTAGCAAACAACTCATCCTTACCTGATCATCCCTTTGTATGGGTGGCTTCAAATTTAGAAAGAATAAAGCGAGAAGACCCACCAAAAAGTAAAACTCGCATTGATTTGTACGCTGCGCGTGGGGAATATGAACCTTTTCAGATAGGAATCCGGGCACCTAATAATGGTCTTACAAACGTCAACGTTTCAGTCTCGGACTTGTCTGGACCAAACAATCAGTTAATCTCTAATAAGAACATCACACTCTACCGAGAACATTACGTTCACGTTACTCATTCCAGTCCTAACGAGAAAGGCAGTAGTAATCCACCTTTAGGTACTGGATGGTATGCCGATGGACTAATTCCGTTTGTTAATCCTGAAAACCAAGCAGATATTAAAGGTGCTGAATTAGACGCAGTTCCATTCAACCTCAAAGCTAGGAATAACCAACCAATTTGGGTAGACATATTTGTACCTCGCGACGCACAAGCCGGTCAATATCAGGGCACTTTCACTGTTAGCAGTGACCAAGGAGTCGTTACAGGCAAAATCAACCTTAAAGTTTGGAATTTTGAATTACCTATAAAACCATCACTCAATTCTGAGTTCACATTCTATGAACATCAAGATAAAAGCGATATGGTAGAGCTTCTCAAACATAAGTTAATGCCTGACGCCCATTTTAATCCAGCAGATGAACCTGAATTAATGAAACATTGGGGACTCCGTTCTCGGAGTCTTCCCTTCTGGAGCGGGGCTAACGTCAGTACTTGCAAAATGGCTCCAGCCCCTTCTCTTAAGAAGATTAGAACTACTGCCGCTAAACATGAATCTGGTCTATTTCTCTACGCTAGATATGCCGATGAAATTGATAATTGCCCAAATCTGATTAAACCTGTGAAGCAATGGGCGCGAAATTTTCATCAAGCTGGAATAGCAACTGCCTTAGCAATGACTCCTATACCCGCGCTTTATGATGATGGTTCCGGAACTGGACGTTCCGCTGTAGATATCTGGGTAGTATTGCCGGAATCATATCATGAGGCTCCAAAACGAATATCTGAGGTTCTGCAAAAAGGAGACAAAGTTTGGTCTTACAATGCTTTGGTACAAGATGGCTACTCTCCTAAATGGCAGATAGACTTTGAGCCAATAAACTACAGAATTCACCCAGGCTTTATTAGCCAGAGCCTAGGACTGACGGGGATTATATACTGGCGAGTTGACCTATGGACAAAAGAACCCTGGAAGGATGTTCAAACTTATTCCCAGAAGAAAGACTATTATCCTGGTGAAGGGATGTTGTTCTATCCTGGCAAACAGGTAGGTTTAAAAGGAGTTGTCCCTTCTATGAGACTCAAGTGGTTGAGAGAAGGGGTAGAAGATTACGAATATCTCGAAATCCTCAAAAGTCGCGTGGGCGTAGCCCGCACTTCTCTACGAGAAGCTGCGCCAACGACATGGTTTGACTCCGCTCACCAGCCGCTCAGTGACCATCGTAGACATCGCCAAGAATGGGGGCTTCGATTAGCTCGGCGTGTCGGTCTTGACTGGAAGAACTGGACGCGGGATATAAATTTGCTTGAATCAGTCCGGCGACAGTTGGGTGAGGAAATAGAGAGGCTCTCTTCTCAATAAGCATCTTGAGAAATTTGTAATTTCTTGTCCCCTTTCTAGAACTCAATTAAGAAGGGTGATATGTTGGTCACACAAGCTAAAAAATTAGAGTTTTTATTTTGGGAAAGATGAATGTTACATTATTTAAACGATAGGGAACCCTAGATTTAAGAACCAAACAAATCTATTAGTCAGTTAGACAGGATGAACTTTCAACAGCAAGGCATTCAATCCGGTAATAATTTTTATGTCAACCAGGTGCTAAAACTTGATAAAGCCAGTACAAACGATCAAGAAATTGGGCAGCAATTAGCAGAGCAAGATTTGAAACAATTGCAAGATAAATTGTTCTTACTTATAGAACGTAATCCTTTGCCGATTATTGAGTGGAATACAGCTTTTGAAGTAATAGAATGGAATCCTGCTGCTGAACAACTCTTTGGATACAGTAAAAGTGAAGTACTCGGTTGCCATATCGCAGAAATAATTGTGCCAGAAAGTAATAGACCACAGATTAGGAAAATAATGGAGCTATTACTTGAGGAGAAAGTGGAAGGTAACAATCTTTATAAGAATCTTACAAAGCATGGAAAAGTTGTTATTTGTGAATGGTGCCATACTCCTATAGCTAACCTGGATGGCGAGGTAATTAGTATTGTCTCAACAGTGCAGGATATTACAAAAGTAAAGTCTTTTGAAACCGCCCTGCGCGAAAACGAAAAGATTTATCAGCAAGTCCTTGATGCAATTACTGATATGGTATTGGTTAAAGGTGCTAAATCTCGGATTGTTTGGGCAAATAAGGCATTCCGTGATTATTACGGCATGAGTGACGAACAACTTCAAGATATGATTGATGCACCCTTCAGCGAACCTGACCATACCCTGCAATACATCAAAGATGATACTTACGTATTTAAAACTGGACAGACCCTAGAAATTCCGCAAGAGCCAGTAACTCGCTACGATGGCGAAGTACGCCTGTTTCATACAATCAAATCTGCGATCCGTAACGAACAAGGTCAAGTCATAATGACTGTTGGCGTATGTCGTGATACTAGTGAGCAGAAACAAGCTCAGAAAGAACAGGCAAAGTTGTTGGCAATTCTAGAGGCAGCACCAGACTTTATCAGCACTGCTGACTTAACTGGGCGGGTTCTTTACTTTAATCAAGCAGCCCGCAAAATGTTAGGAATTGGGGAAGAAGAAGCCCTTAAGGGGAGAAATTTAACCCAAAATCATCCTAAATGGGCAAATGACCTGATCTTAAATCAAGGGTTACCAGAATCAGTTCGAGTTGGTGATTGGGTTGGAGAAACGGCTCTTTTAAAAGCAGATGGACGAGAAATTCCCATATCCCAACTGATCATTGCTCACAAATCACCTGACGGAGAGGTTGAGTATTTCTCAACGATCGCAAGAGATATCAGTGAACTTAAAGTTGTTGAAGAAACCTTACGGCAAAAAGCGCAAGATTTAGAGCAAACCCTTAAAGAACTCCAATACACCCAAGCTCATCTGATCCAAAGTGAAAAAATGTCCTCTGTCGGTCAATTAGTTGCTGGAGTTGCTCACGAAATCAATAACCCTACGAGCTTTATCTATAGCAACATTGAGCCTGCTAACGAATACATTCACGATTTGCTCGTTTTAATTGGGCTTTACCAAGAACATTATCCCAATCCCGTAAGGGTCGTTCAAGAACAAATAGAAGCGATTGACCTAGAATTTTTAATGGCGGATCTGCCCAAGTTACTCTCGTCAATGAAAATGGGGGCAGACCGGATTAAACAAATCGTTCTTTCATTGCGAAATTTCTCCCGTATGGATGAAGCGGAATCCAAAGCCGTGGATATTCACTTGGGTATTGACAGCACTTTAGTAATTTTAGAACATCGCCTCAAGGCACAACATAACCGTCCAGCAATTGAAATCATCAAGGAATATGGCGAGCTACCTTTAGTAGAATGCTATGCAGGGCAGCTCAATCAAGTTTTTATGAACATTCTAGTTAATGCTTTAGATGCACTAGAACAACGAGATACAAAGCGCTCTATTGAACAGATGCGACAAACACCCAGTGATATACGTATTTATACTCAAATTTCTCATAACGAACAGGTCGTGATTCGGTTCGTTGATAATGGCCCAGGAATACCAGAGAATGTACTAAAAAGATTGTTTGATCCCTTCTTTACAACTAAGCCAGTAGGGATAGGTACAGGGTTAGGGTTATCAATTAGCTATCAGATTATAGTAGACAAGCATCAAGGAAAACTTACGTGTTTATCTATACCAGAACAAGGGGCTGAGTTTCAAATTGAGATTCCTATTAGCTTGGCTTCAGGAGACTGAGAAGAGAATAATTCAGCTACTATTGTCTATTTAAGATTGATACAAAAGTCACCTAAGTATTGGTGGCTTTTTTCGCTACTATGGAATTCCGGTTTGAATTTTGAATTCTGTGTAGCAGGTACTACTAGATTCAGCTTTGTATGTATCGGTTCGCTTTTTCATCTAAAATAGAATACTGATAAAAACCACTATCTATGGTTCCAATGATTGAAATAAATTTAGATATTTTATTATCTATCTAAGTAAATATAATACTTTTGTCTTTAAAAATACTTTAATTTTTTCACTAAGTCTAAGCTCTATAATATATGGTATCAAAACTAACAGACAAACCAAATTTTAGTTTTAAAAGGAATTAAAATATGAATCCACCGGAAGACTACATCAATAATAATTCATTAGAAGTAGAAAAATGGGAATCGAATCCAGAAATTAATAAAATGCAATTTAGTAGTAATCCTCTTGGCGAAAATAGCAATTTAGATAAAGTTAGAGAAATTCTTTTTGGCAATCAAATCCGAGATGTTGAGAAAAGGTTTACCCGCTTAGAAGAATATCTAGTTAAAGAATTAGGTAACATGCGAGATGAAACCAGAAAACGTCTAGATGCCTTAGAAATTTATATTAAACAAGAAGTTGATTCTTTAACAGATCGGCTAAAAAACGAGCAGGCAGAACGTGATGTTCAGGTGAAAGGAGTTGCTGAAGAAAGTAAAAGCATGATTACATCTTTGGAAAAAAAGATTACTCAATTTGATCAACAAAGTACTAATAGTCAACGAGAGTTGCACGAGCAGATTCTCAATCAATCTAAAAGCTTACAAGATGATATTCAGCAAAAATCTCAGGAAATCCTAGCTTTACTGCAACGGGAAGCTCAAGAACTTCGCAGGGATAAAACTGATCGTTCTAATCTTGCCGCTATCTTTACAGAGTTAGCTATCCGGCTGAACGCAGAAAACAAGTCTTGAGCTAAGAGTTAAAAAGTACAAAGTTGATTGTTTCCCCATCAGCACAGCTCTCCTGTTTACAACAGAATGCTACTTCAGAACAATTGTGAATTGGGGGATTTTGGTAATGAGTGACTATTCGACAAATCCAATAGCGAAAGCATCCTCTGAAGGTTTGAACAGCAACAGCCAAATCTCCGAAGTCAACGATGAACTAACTATACTCCGTAGTTTGCTATTGGATATTGAGCCGACTAAACTTCAAAAACTTTACGAGCGATTAGAGAACCCTCAAATTCAACCAGAAGATATTAGCCATATGCTTCCAGAAGCTGTTATTTTGCGGTCAAAGCAAGATAAACAACTTGGAGAAGTAATGGTATCAACTGTTGAAGAAGCCATTCAAGCTTCTGTTAAACAAGACTACAATGTGCTTGCAGATGCATTATTTCCAGTTATTGGGCCAGCTACTCGCAAGGCGATTTCCACGGCTCTTGAGGAAATGATGCAATCTATGAATCAAACTCTGGAACACAGCTTGTCTCCACAGAGCTTTAAGTGGAGACTAGAAGCGAAACGCACAGGAAAATCATTTGCGGAAATTGTGCTGTTACGGACGTTAGTTTATCGAGTGGAGCAAATATTTCTAATTCATAAAAACTCTGGATTATTGCTTCAACATTTAGTAACAACGCAGGTAGCAGTTCAAGATCCAGATTTAGTAGCTGCTATGTTGACAGCTATCCAGGATTTTGTCCAAGATTCGTTCAGCGTTCAAAAAGGAGATGGGATAAAAAGTTTACGCTTTGGAGAACTGACGATTTGGATTGAACAGGGGCCGCAGGCGTTAGTAGCAGCGATGATTCGGGGAAATCCTCCCCAAGAATTAAGGTTAGTTTTGCAAGATGCAATAGAAAAAATTCACCTGAAGCTCAGTAGAGAAATTAAAAATTTTACAGGGGAGACAGAAGCATTTCAGGTAAGTAGGCCTTATCTAGAAACTTGTCTGGTAGTTCAGTATAAATCTGCGGGTAAAAAAAATTATACCTATGCCTGGGCTTTCTTGGGTGCGATCGCGATCGCTTGTAGCACTTGGGGCTTTTTTACTATTAGAGAGCAACTCCGTTGGCAAGCCTATCTTCAAAAACTCAACTCTCAGCCAGGAATTGTTGTGATTAACTCCAAGCAAGCTTTTGGAAAATATTTTATTTCGGGAATGCGCGATCCCTTAGCAGTAGATCCCAATACACTAATAGAACCAACAAATATTAATCCCAAAGTAGTAATTAGTCAGTGGAAACCTTATCTTTCTTTGGAGCCAGAATTTACCACCAAAAGAGTTGAACAATTGTTAAATCCTCCACAAACTGTATCACTAAAAGTTGATAATAACGGTATTCTTAATGCCACTGGTTATGCACCACGTAAATGGATTTTAGAAGCACGTAAATTATGGCATTTTATTCCTGGCATCACCAAATTTCAAGGCAACAATCTTGTGGAAATAGAACTTAGCCAATTAGAATTATCCAAAAAACAAATAGAGCAAAAAATATTGTTTTTTTCAGAAGGAACAACTGAGCTTATACCTGGTGAAGTTGACAAGCTACCTAATTTAGTTCGATCAATCACCAAATATTTAGATATTGCTAAGTATTTGGGTAAGAATGTACAAATTCAAATAATTGGACATACCAATAGCGCTGGAACAGGACGAAAAAATCAGCTACTTAGTCAAGCCCGCGCTAATAAAATTTTATCTTATTTAAAATCTCAAGGAATCAATACAAGCCAATTTAAAATCCTAAGTGTAAGTTATAGCCTAACTTTCCAGCCAAAAGTAACACCAGAATCTAAAAAATTTAATCGGAGAGTATCTTTCAAAGTATTCATGACTAATCCTTCTAAATAAAGCTATATCAATTTATGATTATCCAGAAAAAAGTTTGTATGATAGGTGCATTTGCCACAGGTAAAACTAGTTTAGTAGCGAGGTTTATCCACAGTATTTTTTCTGAGAAATACCATACGACTGTGGGTGTAAAAATCGATAAAAAAACTATAGATATTCAAGACAGTAAATTAAATCTTATCCTTTGGGATCTCTATGGAGAAGATGAATTTCAAAAATTACGAATGTCTTATTTACGAGGTTCGGCTGGTTATTTATTAGTCGTAGACGGTACTAGACATGATACTTTAGAAAAAGCTTTTGATTTACAAACCAAAGTAGAAGATACGATTGGTCAAGTTCCCTTTATTTTGGTTATGAACAAATGGGATATAACGGATGAATGGGAAATTGAATCTACTGAGATAGATGATGTTATACAGAAGGGTTGGACTGTGATTAAAACAAGTGCTAAAAATGGAGTGGGTGTAGAACAAGTTTTTCAAACCCTTGCTAAAAAAATATTGGATTACTAAATGTTAGATATCCCCGCTTCTGTGATTACCTATCTTGTAAATTTTATAACAGCAGAGCGTTCTCTTGCCTATCTGTTGGTTAATAAAAATGGTAGCCTTTTGGCTTGGGGTGGCAAGTTAGCAGAATATGGAATTACTAACCTCCGCAAAGGAGAAAATGCAAAAGAGCAAGTTTTTTTTCTGGAAGGGTTACTACCTTTAGATCATACTTCCCTATTTCTACCATTCATCCAAACAGCGTATGGCAGTTGTGTAGATGTTCATATATTCTCGACGGAGGAAGGAGATTGGGTATTGCTGTTAGATAGTAGCTATGATAAAAGTTACCTTTTTGCTATTCAACAAAAAGCTAATGATTTTAGCCTAATACAGAAAAAATTAAATAGAAAATTAAATTAGGAACTTAGAGTAAAAATTAATTTAGTATAACAGATTTAACTCATGAATACATCTATTACAAATGATATTCTCACCGCTTTAGACATCCTAGCATTAGAGCAAATTAATCCAGGTTTATTTAAAATTATTGGTAATGTACCTGATCGCTTAAATCAATTTTTTCGTGAAAAAATAACATCAGGGATGAATATATCAATACCGCAGGAAGAGTTTTCTTTTTTAAAGAATTTTTTAATTGATGCCGAAGAATTTTGGACAAGCAATAATGGTAAAAAACTGAGTTCAGGTTTATGGACTGAAATAGATGCAACTGGACAAGAATATCAATTTGAAGCTTATGCAATTTCTTTGGATAATAGAAAAATTTTATTGATCGAGGCTTTAGAAGATTCTTATCAAGAACAGCAGTATCTTCTCCAAAAAGCTAGAGAATATCAATTAATTTATCAGCAGTTGCTCAAGGATAATCAAAAAAAAGATGTTTTAGTCCATTGTCTTATCCATGATATAGCAGTGGAATTAAGTGCTATAAATTGCTGTTTTGCACTGCTAGAATATGAGAACTTAACACCCAAAGGAAAAGAGTACTTAGAAACGGGTATAAAGCAATGTCTAAAACAAGAGATGCTAATTAAGGATATTCTAGACGCTTTCTCTGATGAAGTACTATTACCAGAAAATTCTCCTATCGGCATTGAGCAAGTACCCAATATATTAACTTCCATACAAGATGTAATTGAGTTTTTAAAGCCTAATTTTGCCCTGAATAATATCCAATTACAGCTTGCTAACAACACTGACAGGACAATAGATTGGTCAGTTATTGGAGATAAATCTCATTTAGATAGAGTGATTTCTAATCTAGTAGAAAATGCATATCGTTACAGTGTACCAGATTCTACTGTGACTATTGGTTTACAACTGGATGGGGAATATGTTTTAGTTACTGTAGATGATCGGGGTTTGGGTGTACCGCCAGAAATGGTAAAAAATTTATTTCAAAAGTTTTCCCAAGGCAAAGATAAATCAGGGAGAGCCGGTCTGGGTCTTTACTTTTGCAGAATCACACTTGAACGTTGGGGAGGTATAATTGGTTATTTACCTCGTCCTGAGGGTGGTTCTAGATTTTGGTTCCGCTTGCCAAGGCCAGCATCAGTGATGAGTTAAGAATTATCCCATCTGTAAAAAATTTAGAGATGAATATTGGGATAAAAAAGCTTGCTGATACTGCATTATAATAATCATAATTATTTTTTGAAGGATTGACTGAATTTTTTTGATCGTCCCTTATGTAATTCTATTTTCCGAAATACCTGATACAGATGTAGAGGTGTACTGTTGTACACGCATACAGCCTATTCATGTGTTGCAAAGATTTTTGAAAATGGTATAAGTAGATAAACCAGGAAAAATCTCAGAAGTAAAAATAACTACAGGTAGACAATTAAATAGATGCGGTTATGTCTTTTTATTTGTAGAAGCTGCGCCAAGTTGGCATGACTCAAATAAAAAAGTGCTACAAAATTGAGGTAGAAATCAATAGGATTGCTGTATTACCTGATTGCAAGTTTGAAATTGCACAAATGAGGATTATTTACATTCTCAAAATATTTATCTTTTTGATAAATGACAATAGCCAAAGTTCGTATATTCAAAATATATTTGTGTTGAGATATGAGCAACCGGATTGCAGTTATTGGTCTTGGCTACGTTGGTCTACCTGTTGCCTTGGCATTTGCTAAAAAGTTTCCTTACACTATTGGATTTGATATCAATTTAGAGAAAGTTAAAAGTTTAAAGCAAGGCAGCGATCGCACAGGCCAAATCTCCACCGATGAGTTAATAAATTCTAGCCTAATTATCACTTCAGACCTTTACGATCTAGTAGACACAAACTTTTTTGTGATTGCTGTACCAACCCCAGTTGACCGCAACCATAACCCCGATCTCACCTTGCTGATTAAAGCCTCCGAACTCGTCGGTAAAGTGCTACAACCTGGAGCGATCGTGGTGTACGAATCTACAGTCTATCCTGGGGTGACAGAGGATATCTGCGGAGCAACTTTGGCAAAGGTATCAGGCTTAAAGTTGGGTGTTGATTTCAAGCTGGGCTATTCTCCAGAACGGATTAATCCGGGTGACAAGGCTCATACATTAGAAAAGATTGTCAAAGTCGTAGCTGGGGAAGATGCCGAGACTCTGGAACGAGTTGCAAGTGTTTACACAGCCATTATTGATGCGGGTGTCTATCGTACCTCCTCAATTAAAGTAGCTGAGGCTGCCAAAGTCATTGAGAACACCCAGCGAGACTTAAACATTGCTTTAATGAACGAACTGGCGCTAATATGCGATCGCATCGGTATCCGTACCCACGATGTTTTGGCAGCAGCAAACACCAAATGGAACTTTTTGCCATTCACCCCAGGACTTGTTGGTGGTCACTGTATTGGAATTGACCCCTACTATCTAACTACCAAAGCAGAAGAACTGGGATACCATCCCGAAGTCATCCTAGCTGGTCGTCGGATTAACGACAGTATGGGTACTTACCTCGGTCAGCGTTTTGTCAAACTCTTAGTTGAAGCTAACCTGTCGATTAAAGGAGCGCGGGTAGGAATTCTCGGTCTCACCTTTAAGGAAAACGTACCCGACATCCGCAATAGTCGCATACCAGATATCGTGGCAGAATTGCAGCAATTTGGCATTGAACCGCTCTTACACGATCCTCTGGTAGATCCCGATGAAGCACAACAGGAATATGGGATTGATTTAGTCGATTGGCATAACCTTTCTGATTTAGATGGGGTAATACTTGCAGTCAGTCATCAAGCTTACTTAGATATGCCTTGCGAACAACTTTTTAACTGTTTGCGTCCAGGTGGAGTGCTGATGGATATCAAGTCCATTTTTAGCCAAGCTACACTACCACCCCATATTCATTATTGGAGCTTATAGGGAAAATATCATGGTCAAGGTTTTAGTCACTGGTGCTGCTGGTTTTATTGGTTTTCACCTCAGCCAACGCCTATTAACCAGAGGTGACGAGGTTGTTGGTCTAGATAACCTAAATGATTACTACGATGTCCTGCTGAAAAAAGACCGTTTAGCTCAACTAGAGGAAAATTTAGGTTTTAGTTTTTATAGACTGGACTTGGCAGACTCAGTAACTATAGCTAAACTGTTTGCCGAACAACGCTTTGATGTGGTGGTCAATTTAGCAGCCCAAGCTGGCGTCCGATACTCCATCAAGAACCCTCACGCGTATGTAGACAGTAACTTAGTGGGCTTTATTAATATTTTGGAAGGTTGTCGCCATTCAGGCGTTCAACACTTGGTATTTGCCTCTTCTAGTTCTGTTTACGGTGCTAATACTAAAACACCCTTTTCTGTTCACGACAATGTAGACCATCCAGTTAGTTTATACGCTGTTACCAAAAAAGCTAACGAGTTAATGGCTCATAGTTACAGCCATCTATATGGTTTACCAACAACTGGACTCCGCTTCTTTACTGTCTATGGGCCGTGGGGTCGTCCAGATATGGCGCTGTTTTTATTCACTAAGGCAATTTTAGCAAAGCAGCCGATTGATGTGTTTAATTACGGTAGGATGCAACGAGATTTTACATATATTGATGACATCGTAGAGGGTATTATCCGGGTGATGGATAAAATCCCTGAGCCAAATATCGCCTGGTCAGGAGATGCACCCGATCCAGGAACGAGTAAAGCTGCTTATAAGATTTACAACATAGGTAACAATCAACCAGTTGAATTAATGCGCTTTATAGAAGTGCTGGAAGACTGTTTGGGGATAAAAGCACAAAAGAATTTGCTACCTTTGCAACCTGGTGATGTCCCCGTTACCTATGCAGATGTTGATGATCTAGTCAAGGATATAGGCTTTAGACCTAGCACGCCTATTGAGGTGGGAATTGAACGTTTTGTAGCTTGGTATTGTTCTTATTATCAGAACACAGGGCGGAATTTAGCACTGCTGAAGACGGGCTAAAAGTTCACTATAAAAGAGCTTTATGCAAAACAAAAATATAATGAAAATACTGCATATTTGTGCAATTGGAGGTACTGCTCAGACACTTTTACGACCTCAAATTGATTACTTATTGTCGCAGAATCTATCGGTTGAAATAGCTTGCTCTCCAGGTGCAGAGGTTGAAGAATTACAACAACAAGGATACATAGTTCATCCAATTAAAATTGACCGTCAGATATCTCCTATTTTGAATTTGAGAAGTATTTATCAACTGACGCAATTAATTCAAAAGAATCAGTACGACCTTGTTCACGTACATACTCCAATTGCTGCTGTCTTGGGTCGCATTGCAGCGAAACTGGCTGGTGTTAAACGAATTGTTTACACTGCTCACGGTTTTCCATTTCACGATCAGTCTTCACCTAGTCAATATCGTTTTTATTTTATTGTTGAGAAACTTGCTGCTTTCATAACCGATCTGATCCTTACCCAAAATTATGAAGATATTGCCACAGCGAAAAAATTAGGTCTTTGTTCGCCGGACAAAATATGCTATTTGGGTAACGGTGTAGACATTGATCATTTCCAGCGCGTAGGCGTAACCCGTCGTAGACATCGCCTCAATTCTAATAATCAAAACCTATTACGAAAATCATTGGGGATTCCTGATAGTAGAGACTTGATTATTGGCACAATTGGACGTATAACCCGGAAAAAAGGGAGTGGATATTTGATTGAAGCCGCTGCCAAATTACTCCCTCATTTTCCTAATTTACAAGTTCTGGTAATAGGTTCTCAACTCAGTAGCGATCCTGAACCTTTCCATACAAAACTGATAGAAAAAATTCACTCTCTAGGAATTGAGCAACATGTTACTTTGACAGGTGAACGTCAAGATATACCAGAACTTTTAGGGTTGTTAGATATCTTTGTGCTGCCTACATTCACTCATGAAGGATTACCCCGATCTATCCTAGAAGCAATGTCAATGGGTTTACCAATTGTTACTACAGATATTCGCGGCTGTCGAGAAGCTGTAATTAATGGAAAAACTGGTTTAATTGTGCCACCTCAAAATAGTGAAAAGTTAGCTGAGGCTTTAGAAACTCTATTGTCTAACTATGAATTACGACAAATTTATGGTCAAGCTAGCCGTGAGCGGGTCGAAGTTGAATATGATGAAGAATTAGTTTTTGAACGACTTAATAAGTACTATCAAGACTTAGGAGTTTAAGGAAAAAGAGAGACAAAAATATTTTAAAAGTGAAGGATGTATCTATGAATGGTAACAATTTTCAGGGCGTTGATTTAAAAAGGTACAGCAGATTAATCAAATCTATATTAGATAGAGTTGTGGCAGCGATCGCTTTAATTTTTCTTTTTCCTTTACTCATGAGTGTAGCGATCGCTATTTATTTTCGTATGGGTTACCCAGTTATTTTTACCCAACCCCGCCCCGGTAAAAATGCTCATATTTTTAACTTTTACAAATTCCGTACTATGACCAATGAGCGGGATACTGAAGGCAATCTTCTTACTGATGAAAAACGCCTCACAGCCTTTGGTAAATTCCTGCGTCAAACTAGTCTTGATGAACTTCCTCAACTTTGGAATGTCTTGAAAGGAGACATGAGTTTTGTTGGCCCTCGCCCATTATTAGTAAAGTATCTTGACCGCTATACTCCTCAACAAGCACGTCGCCATGAAGTGAAGCCGGGTATTACTGGCTGGGCACAAGTTAATGGTCGCCGCACATTGGATCAATTTTGGAATAAAAAATTTCAGTTGGATGTTTGGTATATCGATAATTGGAATCTATGGCTTGACCTGAAAATTTTGTTTATGACTCTATGGCAAGTAATGCAACGAAAGAGCATCACCCAGAAAGGTCACGTTACATCGGAAGAATTCAAAGGTCAACTTCATGAACAATAGCGATTTTCCTAAGCAATAAAAGTATAGAAACTAAAGAAACATGAGTTTTCAACAGATACAAGATGTATCCGCAACAGTATTAACCTCAATGACGGAAGAAGAATGTGCAGATTGGCACCGCAAACGGGGAACGCATGTTATTCGCCATTGCGATCGCTATTGGAAAGAGACAGTTCGGGGTTTCTATCAACCGCTTCATTGGTTGGCTCGTTTGAGTGCTGAAGAAGCACACTCTCCAACCCTACTATCTTGGGGATTCCAAACAACATTATGTGAGGTTGATGCAACCATTGCTAACGCCTCAATGCCGATTCACTGGTTACCAAACCTGGAAAACTATGATCTCCAAAGTGTGACAGCAAATCGCCGAAATCATCTCCGGAGGTGTTACAAGCGAGTAAATATTGTGCAGTTAAACGAACTCACGCTGTTGCAAGAGCAGGGATATGAAGTCTTTTTGTCGGCATTAAAGCGAACAGCTTATCGTCAGATACCTTCAAAAAAAGACTATCTGACAGGACTTGCTGATTATGTCGCCCCTGAACGGGGGTTGATTCTTGCAGGTCTTAACGGTACACAGCTTTGCGGTTATCTTACAGGATACGCCGTCAACGGTATTGCTTACATTGATGAAGTATTTATCGCTACTGAGGCATTGTCTACCTACATTGGTACAGGATTGCTATTTGAATTTGCACAGGTCTGTCGCCGATCTGGGTTAATTCGTGAGCTTGTCAACGGTTTGCATTCTCGTGAAGATGAAAAACTCTGTATTTTCAAAGAAGGAATGGGTTTTCAGGTAAAGCATATCCCTGCAAAGGTGCAGATAAACCCCATCATTGAGCAATTTATCCACTGGCGATATCCACATAAATATTATCGCCTTGTCGGGCATGACTAAATAATTTGTAATTAGTAGTTCGTAATTCGTAATTAATTTTAAAGATGGATATTCAAGTAATTGATTTAGCTAACCCTTTGTGGTTAAAAACACTGCAAAAGCTCAGTTATGATGTTTATCATTTGCCTGAATATGTATATTTAGAGTCGCAAAGAACCCAATCGATACCAGAGGCGATTTTGATGGTCGATGGTGAAAAAATCTTTTTTTTACCTTATTTGCTGCGCCGTTGTGATGATTTATTTGATGGCGAGTTCGCAATTCCAGAAGTCTTTGATGTTGTCTCGCCTAATGGTTATGCTGGATTTCTATTAAGTGAAGCAGCGGCTAACACACCTGATTTTTTAAATTTGGCACTTGAAAAGCTAAAATCTGTATTCTTCTCCAAGAGCGTGTGTTCAGCATTCTTACGCCTGCATCCAATACTCAATCAAAATTTTAATGAAGTTTTAGCCTCTAAATTTTGTCAAGTATCAGGAGAAACTATATCTATCGACTTAAGTCTTTCAACAATGGAAATATGGCAGCAAACACGACCAGAACATCGCACTTATATAAATAGGTGCAAACGGGATGGATTTACTGCAAAAATGGTTAAGTTTGAGGATTATATAGATCAATTTATTGATATATATACTGAAACAATGGAGCGTGTAGAAGCTAAAAAATATTTTCATTTTGATTATAAATATTTTGCTTCTCTAGCAAATCTGAATGAAAATATTCACTTGTGTATTCTAGAGTTAAATAATCAAGTTGCCTGTGCTGGAATATTTACTGAATGCTGTGAAATAGTTCAATACCATCTAGGAGGAACAAAAAACGAGTTCCTAAAACAAGCTCCTAGTAAATTAATGTTTGATTACGTTAGATTTTGGGCTAAAGAACGTGGAAATAAATTTTTGCATTTGGGCGGTGGTGTTGGTGCAGCTAAAGATAGTCTCTACAATTTCAAAGCGGGTTTTTCTAAACAAAGACATCCTTTATTGACACTGCGCTTAATTACAGACGAAGCAAAATATATTCATTTAGTTGAATTGCAAGCAAAATCTTTAAAAACTGAACCACAAACTCTACTTAAATCACATTTTTTCCCTGCCTATCGTTCTCTGAATTGAGGAAAACTACAAACAAACATTTATGAAAATTACTTCTCTTGGTCATGCAGGTCTGAAGGTGGAAACTAAAAGTTCTACGGTACTTGTCGATCCGTGGCTGTCTCCAGAAGGAGCATTTCTGGCGTCATGGTTCCAGTATCCAGATAATCAACATTTAATGACATCTGCATTGCTGCAACCAACTGCGATCGCTTTATCTCATGAGCATTTAGATCACGTTGATCCTTGGTTTCTCGCCCAAGTGCCAAAACAGGTACCCATTATTATCCCTCGCTATCCCTCGCCAGTGTTACGAAGAAAAATCGCCTCTGCTGGGTTAAAGGCGATTATTGAGCTTCCAGAGTGGGAATCAATCCACTTGGGACAAGAAACTAGTTTATTTTTCGTGTCGGAAGAGTCACCAATGAACCACGATTCAGCGGTGGTAATTGTTGGTGATGGAGAGACACTACTTAACCTCAACGATGCGCGATTGACGATCGCCCAACTTCGCAACATCTCCACCAAAGTCGGTGGCGGAATTGATGTGTTAGCACTACAAGGAGCAGGAGCTTCTTGGTATCCCATCTGCTATGAGTACCCTGAAGAACGGAAAAGAGAACTTTCTCACTCCAAGCGTATGGCTAAGTTCAGCTACTTGGAGCGTGCGATCGCATCTGTCAAACCAGTAAACATTATCCCCTTTGCGGGGCCGCCTTGTTTCCTCGATCCAGAACTGGCTTGGGTAAATGACGAGATGGAAGCCGGAATTTTTCCCGATCAGCAGCAGGTTGTAGACTGGCTGTCAAACAAAGAAATCAAGAACGGACTTGTGTTGTTACCAGGAGACGCCTTTAATGTTAGCGACCAGCTAAAAGAGGCTGACCCAATGTGGGCTGATTTTTCGTTTAGCGATCGCCAATCATATTTGCAAAAGTACGCCCAGACAAGAACTGACCAAATTGCAGCATTCAAAGCTAGTTATCCTGAACCTGACAACTCTATTTGGGAGGCATTTCGAGAATATTTTCAGCGCCTGTTGGCCATAAGTCCTTACTTCAATCACAAGATTGGTATGAGAGTTGGCTTCGATATTACAGGAGTAGGCGGCGGAAAATGGGCAGTGGATTTTCGGCCGGGTTGTGAAGGCGTGTACGACGAGATGGGAGAGTGCAGCTACAGATATCGTTTTGCATCAAGATGGTTAACACCACTTTTGAACGGTTCCTTAGCTTGGGAAGACTTTTTTCTTTCTCTGCGATTTCAAGTATGGCGGAATCCAGATATTTATAATGACCATCTTCTAGGACTGCTGAAATTCGCCTGTCGTCAGGCGCTAGAAGCAGTAGAGGATTACGAAGATTCAATGGATTCTCAAGAGCAGATCGCGATTCGCCATGAAGAACATACTTATTTAGTACAACGCTATTGTCCCCATGCAGGTGTTGACTTGCTGGAAGTTGGAGAGGTGTTACCTGGAGGGATTTTGCGGTGTCTCAGCCATCACTACGAATTTGATTTAGAAACAGGCAAATGCCTCAACGGAAAATGCAAGTTACTCGATAGCAAACGGATTTAGGTAATGCGGATGAATAAACCAATTCTCCTTTCAACGCCCCACATGGGCGATCGCGAACTAGAATTTGTCAAAGAAGCTTTTGAAACTAACTGGATTGCTCCCGTTGGTCCCCATGTTGATGCTTTCGAGCAAGAATTTTGTCAAGTAACTGGCGCTGGTCATGCTGTTGCTGTTAGTTCTGGTACAGCGGCTCTGCATTTAGCTTTGCGATTAGTTGGTGTTGAGCCTGGGGATGAAGTTTTTTGCTCTACTTTAACGTTTATTGCTAGTGCTAATCCAATTATTTATTTAGGGGCAAAACCAGTTTTTATTGATAGCGATCGCACTTCTTGGAACATGAATCCTGAACTATTAGCAGAAGCGTTAAATTGCCGCGCCCGACAAGGTAAATTACCTAAAGCTGTTGTGGTTGTACATTTGTATGGACAAAGTGCAGATATTGACCCAATCCTAAAAGCTTGTAATCAGTATGATGTTCCCTTAATTGAAGATGCTGCTGAAGCTTTAGGAGCTAGTTATAAAGGGTGTGCTTTAGGAACTTTCGGACACATTGGTATTTACTCCTTTAATGGTAATAAAATTATTACTACCTCTGGTGGTGGGATGTTAGTTTCTGATAATTTAGAGTTAGTAAGCAGAGCCAATTTTTTAGCAACCCAAGCACGCGATCGCGCTTCCCATTACCAACACTCGGAGATTGGTTACAACTATCGATTAAGTAATATTTTAGCTGGGATTGGTCGCGGTCAGTTGTGTGTTTTGAATGAACGAGTGGCAGCTAGGCGACGTAACTTTGAAATTTACTACCATGCCTTGAAAAACCTGCCAGGGATAGAATTTATGCCGGAGGCTAATTATGGATGTGCTACTCGCTGGCTAACTTGCTTAACAATAAATCCTGAAGCTTTTGGTGCAAATCGAGAACAAATTCGTCTAGCACTTCTTGAACAGCAAATTGAATCTCGTCCCGTCTGGAAACCTTTACACCTCCAGCCTATTTTTGCTGAATGTGAATGTTTTGGTGGTGCAGTAGCAGAAGATTTATTTACCTATGGTCTTTGCTTGCCTTCTGGGTCTAATCTCACAAACGAAGATTTAGAAATCGTAATTACTGAAATCAAAACAGTTCATCATAAAACTCAAAAAAATCGCAATTCTGTGTTCATGTTTCCTGAAAAAGTTTATCTGGCAACTTAATTTTTATTTCAGATACGGACATTGTGAGTGATTCAATATTTGATAAATTTAACAAGAATTAAAAAAGCTGTAATTATTTTATGACAATACAAGAATCTTCTGGAACATTTGATAAGCAATTACAAGTTATAAAGCGCCGTTGGATTCCTGCTTTAGGTGTTTTTGTTTGTGTATTCATAATTTTACAGGTAGCTACATTTTTTAAGAAACCTTATTTCTTAGCAGAAGGAAAGCTAAAATTTCAAAGAATAAATACTACTTCTTCCCTAACTGGACTAGGAACAGAAATGGGGAAATTAGAGCCACTAGTAGATGATAAAAGTAACCCCCTAAATACAGAGGCAGAAGTTATCCGTTCTGTCCCAGTTGTAAAAAATACTATAAATAGACTTAACCTGAAAGACAATAAAAAAGTACATTTGACAACCAAAGAGTTTCTGCAAATGCTCACAGTAAAGGAAGTTAAGGGAGCAGACGTTCTAAGTATTTCCTATAAGGATAAAAATCCACAAATAGCTGCACAAGTTGTTAATACTCTGATAGATGTCTATTTAGAATACAATATATCTGCTCATAGAAATCAAGCAGCAACTGCTCGCAAGTTTATAGAAAAACAATTGCCAAATGCGGAATTAGTTGTTCGACAAGCAGAAGCAGAATTAGCAGGGTTTAAAGAAAAGCACAAAATTGTTTCTCTGCAAGAAGAAGCGACTAAAGCACTGGAAGTCATTACAGTATTACAACAGCAAATTAGTGAAGCTCAATCTAGATTTGCCGATGCTGAAGCACAAACTCAAGGAATCCGCAAACAATTGGGTATGAACTCCCAGCAAGCAGTAGTTATGACTTCCCTTAGCCAAACTTCAGGAGTACAAGATATTCTGAAAGAAATCCAACAGCTAGAATCACAACTAGCAGCTAGGCGTACTGTTTTGCAGGACAACCATCCGCAAATTATCGATTTGGTATACAAATTACAATCTTTAAATGGACTATTACAACAAAGGATACAAAACGTTGTAGGGACAAATTCATCACAGCTAAATAGTAACTTTCAATTAGGAGAATTACAACAGCAACTTTCTGCAAGACTTGTGGAATTAGAGTCAAACCGTCTGGGTTTAGCAAGCCAAATCACTACTTTATCTGGTTTACAAGCTGCTTATAAACAACGCTTGAACAATCTACCGAGATTGGAACAACAACAGCGCCAGTTTGAACGTAAAGTGCAAGCCGCCCAATCTACCTATTCACTGTTACTACAAAAGCTGCAAGAAAGCCGAATAGCAGAAAATCAAAATTTAGGTAATGCCAGCATGATATCCGAAGCTGAAATACCGGAAGAGTCAATTTCGTCTCCAATGTTTTTGTATTTGAGTACAGGCTTATTGGCTAGTTTTGCAGCTTTAGCAACTGTGTATCTTTTGGAGAAAGTAGATAAATCAATTAAAAATGTTGAGCAGGCAAAAGAATTATTGAACTTTACTTTATTAGGGATTATTCCTGATTTAAACAATTCTAAAAAATATATTCGCGGCAATGAAGAACTGGAGCTATATAGCAAAAGGCTTGTAGTTCGAGATATGCCGCGATCGCCCATTAATGAAGCTTACCGAATGTTGCGGGCAAATCTGAAGTTTATGAGTGCTGATAAAGAACTAAAAGTGATAGTTGTTACTAGTTCTGTACCCAGAGAAGGCAAATCAACAGTAGCGGCTAATTTAGCTTTAATCATGGCTCAAATGGAGCGGAAAGTTTTACTGATAGATGCAGATATGCGTCGTCCTGTTCAGCATAAAATCTGGGAACTGATTAATAATCAAGGACTAAGCAATTTGATTGTTGGGCAAGGTGAAGTTAGGACAGCTATCAAACAAGTAATGGATAATTTATATGTCCTCACTTCTGGAGTTACACCTCCTAATCCAGGTTCTCTTCTCGACTCGAAAAAAATGGCTGCATTAATTCAAACTTTGTCAGTCTATTATGACTTCGTAATTATTGATTCTCCATCATTAAACGTTGCTGCGGATGCTGCTACTCTCGGTCAAATGGCTGATGGTGTTTTATTTGTCGTTCGTCCAGGGGTAGTTGATTCCGTTAGTGCGAGTATTGCGAAGGAGCTTTTAGAAAAATCTGGTCAGAATGTCCTAGGACAGGTAGTAAATGGAGTGATTTCCCAGCCTGAACGCTACAGTTACTACTACTCAACTGAGGAAAATAACCTTCAGAAAACTGTTGAGGTTAGGAGTTGATATGGGCAATACAGATGCGAGTTTTCTCATTAATGATCCACAACAAAGTATCAGTAACTTAGCTTTTAGTGATTTTTCTATTAAAAACAAATTAGTTACTAATTTTAGTTTTATATCCAGTAAACAAGATAAAAGTAATGATGACCAATTAAACTTTACATCCAGCTATCCCACGATTGTGAACATTATAGCTACAAAAATGTATGCGTCCCAATTTGGAGAAATAGGGGAGTTTGTCATCACTCGTACTGGTGATACGACTCAAGACTTAATAGTGAAGTACACCATTCATGGAACAGCTGAGAATGGAGTGGATTATCAATCAATTGCTAACTTTGTGACCATTACGGCTGGAGCGAGTGAGGTAGCAATTCTAATTCAACCTCAAAAAAGCGATTACGAAGGATCGAGAACAGTCTTGTTAACTTTGGATAATTTGTACAATAGCATCCAATATATGCTTGGAGCAAACATTCATGCAGTTGTGAATATTCTTAATTCGTGAATATAAAGAATATTGCACGCTACTTTTTAACTCTTAATTTTGAGCGATTTAACAAAGCCTTCTCCACTAAGTAATGCGATCCCCAATGTGACAACACCAATCCCTACGCTCTGAGTCACGTTTAAAGTTTCGCTAATCGTTATCCATGCAACTAGCGCTGTTAATGCTGGACTACTAGAGCCGAGCATAGAGGCGGTAGTTGCGCCAACCATCCGAATCCCCAGATTGTTCAGAGTGTGTCCGATAAAGCTGACCAAACCCGAAAAGATGCTACCAATCCACAGGGGTGTCCAGTCAAGTTGGTCACTGGGAGTTGGCCAGAACAGTAAACTAACACCGGAGAGTAACAGGGTAGAGGCAAAACTGATCCAGGTAAAGGGAATTGGATGGAATTTTTCCAAGCATTTTTGAGCGATGACACAATAAAAGGCATAAACGATCCCAGCACTAAAGCTAGCGAAAATGCCGATCGCAATTAGATGACTGCTGTCGTTGGCAGAAGATTGGGGAATAGTGAGAACACTTCCCACAAGAATAATGCCCATCACCAGCCAACGGAAAAGTGTGGGGCTATCGCCAAAAAACTTCCAGGATAACAGCGCCGTAAACACGGGATAGGTGAAGAAAAGAGTCATGGCAATTCCAGTTGGAATCAAGCCAATAGCAATGTAGAGCGCAGCAATATACACAAACATCAGCACCCCGCAGCCAACTGCTTGGAGCAAAACATCCTTGCGTTTGTGAGTGAACAGGTCTTTAAATTCTTTAAGAGCAGATGGATATAGCTTAAATGCTAGAGATGCCATGAGTGGAACCACGAGTAGCATTCGCATGAACATCAGCAAGAATGAATTCTGCAAATCTGGTTTAACGTATCCACCTAGTAAAAATAAACCCAGTACGAGATGTTCGGAAAACAAAACTCGGACAGTAACGTTGTGAAACGATAAAACAAAGGAGGATAGAAGAACTGTCAGGATACCTAACACAATAAAAAGTTTCCTTGGAGACGACTTGATTCTATTACTGAAATCACTGGACTAATAAACCAGATCAAGTTTGAGGGAATCAAAGCCGTCGCTGAAAAACCACTCTTTTGAGTAGTGAATGAAAATCACTCCGCTGTTTGTGCAGTCAACTCTTGTCCCGCCTCGGAAGAACCAGCTTGCGCGATCGCACAATTATCGCCTCTACTTCGTCGGACAAGGCCTGTCCATGACATTACGCCTCGATCGCAGGGTGATAATCATCTGGATTATTAAAGCCTGCAATCCAGGCTGCTGCTTGATGGCAACTTTGCATGTCAGGAGGAACGCGCAGGATATGAATATGTCCTGTGGATGGACAAGTGACTTTCAAGACCATAAGTGGCTCGTCATCCTCAAAAGGGATGTAGACTAGTTGACGTTCTCCACCAGCGTCTCGATCGCGATCGCGGATCAACCCTCCCACTTGCTGCAAAAATGTCTCGTATCCCAGACGTTCAATCAGCACGCGGCGCAACTCAACATTCTCTATATTGAAGATATCTTGCCCAGTTAGAGACTGGGATTCAAAGGCAATCTTATCGTTTACCTGCACGCCTCGCCAACGCAAAACAAAACCATGCCCCGCAGATAGACTGGTAATCCCACTTCCGGCCAACTCGATCCAATAAGTGACGTGAAGGCCTTTGGGAAGGGTAGTGAGGTTTACACAGTCGCTGATATCAATACTTTCACAGGTTAGATTTTCGGGTAGATTGTAAAGATCCAACGCACCGCTTAAATCCAGATGACCCAAAACGCGCATACCATCGCAGGCGCGATGCTCAAGGATGAGTTTTCGAGCAAGTTCAGCCGATACAGGCTCGTGACTTTCCTCTGGGCGCTGCAAAACTTGTTTATTCGGTACACGTCCCTTCGACATCATCTTGAGCATTAGTCCATCACCTCTACGTAAGCATCAGGGCGATATTCACGTTGTCTCCAGACGCGGTAAAGCCCTTGGGGTAATTCAATCGCCCGATGTTCTTCATGAACTAAAGTGGCAGTTGGTTCTTTAACCTCAAGAAAAAGGTCACTACCATGTACCCACAACTGAACAGCATTGGATTGCTGAATGCGATGGCTGTGTCCTGTGATTTCACCATGAGCGAGAGTAGTACCTACACGCCTTTGAGCACCGACAGGTAAGTTAGCAATACGCCCGATCAGAACGTCGCCATGTCTGTAGAGAACACTACCTTGGTTAGCTTGGGAGTTGTTGCTGTCGTTAAACATGTTTTCATCATAACAATTTTGACATACTCCCCCGAATTGAATTCGGGGGATTCTAGGCTCAAACAGCGATTGCAGTCTCCGACCGTCTTATGTCGCCTAACCCAACCAGTAAAAATAAAGGTAAGTCTAATGTTTCCCAACTGTGAAATTGTTTGACAGTCCAGATGAGGATTTGATTGTTGGCATTTCTGGTGCTGCTTCTTCCACGCAACCGGGAAATTAGATCGTGTCCGCTTAAAGACTTATTGTTTAGGCTGACACGGAGATATGGCGACGCAGGAACGCAAAGAGATTTTTCCGTTTGAATCTAATTCATGGTATTGCATAAATAACGAACTTATGCTATAAGAACTTTTCGTATAATAAAAGAACAATTCCATCCATTTTGGAGAAACAAGCAGTGATTCTGCAAGCCGCTCCATCTACCCAAAATCTCATCATCACTTGGGAAAAGCTCCCTGATGACTTTGTTCTACCTGATGATCCTGTGGAAAACATTCAACAGCCTTTTCTTGCGGCTGCTCTGACAGATGCCCTTGGAGAAGCAGGCTTAATCACTTCAGAAATGCTGATTGCCTCTAACTTTGGTTTAGTGGCAAACGTGAATCAAAAAACGGTGATAAAAGCTCCCGATTGGCTGTTTGTGTCGAAAGTATTTCCAGTGCCTCAAGGTACTGTGCGTCGCAGCTATACGCCTAATTTGGAAGGAGAACCCGTTGCGATTGTCATGGAATTTCTCTCAGAAACTGATACTGGCGAATATTCTGTACGCCCAACCTATCCCTACGGCAAGCTCTATTACTACGAACATATTCTCAAAATTCCTGTCTATGGGATTTTTGATCCAGCGAGTACTTTGCTAGAAGTGCGTCGATTGGAAGCAGGGCAATATGTGTTGCAACAGCCCAACGCTCAGGGACAATATCCGATTCCAGAGTTAAATTTATCTTTGGGAATTTGGTATGGTAAACAATTAGGAATAACGACTAATTGGTTGCGATGGTGGGATGAAGCCGGAAATTTGTTGCTTTGGAGTGCTGAGAAAGTTGAACAAGAACGCCAACGGGCCGAAGTCGCAGAGCAAGAACTAGAGCGGCTGCGATCGCTACTGCAACAGCAAAAGCCTCAGTAATAATTTGATTTACTGAAATTATTATGCATAAATTGGAGTTCAGATGCGGTGAGGTCGCGCCATTGACCCAATTGTAGGTCATCTAATTGTAGGTGAGCGATGCTGACCCTGACCAGTCGCAAAGTCGGAAACCCTACAGCCGCAGTCATGCGCCGTACTTGGCGGTTTTTTCCCTCTGTCAAAGTCATTTCCAGCCAAGCTGTCGGTACATTTTTGCGAAATCTAATCGGCGGGGTGCGTTCAGGTAACTGTGGTTCTCCTGGTAAGAGCCTAACTTCTGCTGGTTGAGTGCGGTAATCTTGAATTTCCACACCTGTTTGCAACCTTTTGATAGCATCTGCATCTGGAATTCGCTCTACCTGTACCCAGTAAGTACGTTTATGACCAAAACGCGGATGGGCGAGGCGATGTTGCAATTGTCCATCGTTCGTTAACAGCAACAATCCTTCACTATCCCAGTCTAAGCGTCCCACAGGATAGACATCAGGCACATCAATATAATCTTTGAGAGTGCTATGTGTGTCAGCATCTTTTGTAAACTGGCTGAGAACGCCATAGGGTTTGTAAAAAATAATATATCGGTAATGATTTGTCATTTGTCATTTGTCATTTGTCATTTGTCATTTGTCATTTGTCATTTGTCATTTGTCATTTGTCATTGGGTATAAGAGGAAGAGATGCAGAGGAGAAAAACTTATTGCAACTTCTCCTCTGCTCCTCTGCTCCCCTGCTCCCCTGCTCCCCATCACACTGGGCAAAATTATCTGAGGATTTGGGCATCCTAATCAAAACAATATAGTGAAGAGTTGATTATGCCAAGTTCCAAAATCTGCCGACGGTCTTTCTTGTTTTTAGGAGGTGCTGTCTTGGCACAAGAATTAACATTGGCACTTCCCGCAGCCGCTCAAACTGTACAAGTGAAGAGGGGTAAGGTAAATGGTTTCTCTTTTTATCAAACTATTATTGACCTCACTGACCCCAAAACCTTCATTACTATTGGTTTAGCGAATAATGCAACTTTGGCTAATACTAATAAAAAAACTAGTGGTGATGAAGAATTTAACAATCTAGTGGCTCGTCATCGCGCGGCTGTCGTTGCTAATGGTACTTTTTTTGCCAAGAATGCCCAGAAAACAGTGATGGGTAACATGGTAGCAGCAGGAAAATTTATCAAATACAGCCAGTGGGAAAATTTTGGTACTACTTTGGGGTTGCGAGTTGGCAATAAACCGGAAATGGTGACAGCACGGGTTGACGGTAAACCGGAATGGAATCAACATTGGTTGTCTATCACCTGCGGCCCTCGACTGTTGAGACAGGGACAAATTTGGCTGAAGCCGGATGTTGAAGGATTTAAAGATCCTGGTGTTTTAGGTACTGGTGCACGAACTGCGATCGGGTTTCCTGCTGATGGTAAAAAGCTATTTTTGATAAATTTCGATAGTGGATTAACCTTACAACAAGAAGCGCAAGCGATGAAAGCTATCGGCTGTCACGAAGCGATGAATTTAGATGGTGGTGCATCGAAAGCCTTTGCGGCTAACGGTAAAATTTTAGTTCCTGCTGGACGCCCACTAACTAATGTAATTGTTGTTTATGATGCTAAGAACCCTGCTCCTGCTGCTTTACAACAGTCATGGGTAAGGTTTCAGAAAGGCGATCGCCCCATAATACCTGTTAATTGAGGAGTGCTGGAGTGCGTAGCTTGCCACCGTAGGCATCGCCTTTAGTATAGCGATCGCTTATTTAACAACTGGTGTTGCAGCGGTACATCTTGCTTTTATAAGTATTCATTACATTAGTAATAATACGTAAATACCCATATTAAAAAATACGAAAATAGTTAAATAAAGTGAAGTATGGAAAAATGCTAGTTCAATTAGTGACACTTAAATAAACAAACACTATAGTAATGAAATTAACTAAAGCTCGTATATAGCAGGTTAGCTGAATAATGCTTACAAGCCAGTCAAAAAGCTGAAAACACTAATTTTTTAGCGTTTTCAGGTCTGCATAAACTATACCGAAAAGCCGAATTTCGGCTAATTTGTTCTGCCTTAAAACAGCAATACCCGCAGGTTAATATCTCAAGTTTCTGAAAAATTGATTTAGGTAGGTAGAAGTTATGGCAATTATCAATGGTACTAACGCTAATGACAACCTCTATGGCTTTGGGGGCGATGACAGCCTCTATGGTTTCGGAGGCGATGATGTCTTCAATATTAGCAATTCTTCTGGGAAAAACCTTTTAGAAGGAGGTTCTGAGAGCGATCAAATTTATGCTACAGCTACCACTGGCAACAATACTCTCAAGGGAGGAAGTGAGAATGATTATTTAGATGTTTCTGCTTCTTCTGGAAATAATATCCTCTATGGAGATACAGGAAATGACGAATTTTCGATTGAGGATAGTTTTGGCAACAATACTGTTTCAGGCGGAACTGGCTCTGATAAATTTTACGCATACAGAGTCAATGGTGCTAACACCCTGAATGGAGAGGATAGCGATGACTTCTTCTATTTGAGCGCCCCATATACCGCCTCCTCTGTTTTAGTGACCCAAACAGTAAATGGGGGCACAGGTTCGGATTATTTGGAAGTCAATTACAGTAGCTATACTACCAAAGGAATCACCTCGACTTTCAATGCAACCACTAACCAAGGCTCGATTACAACTGGTACAAGTCGAGTTAGCTACAAGAATATAGAACGATTCAATATCACTGGTACAGCGTACGCTGACAATATTCTAGGGGGCAATAGCGAAGATGTGCTTAATGGAGGCACTTCTGGCAATGATACGATTAGTGGGGGCGCAGGTAGCGATTACCTCGATATTTCTTACTCGTCTGGCAATAACATTGTGAATGGAGGCGATGGTAACGATAGCTTTTACGCCTATGGAGCCAAGGGTGCTAACACTCTAAATGGGGGGAATGGGGATGACTCCTTCTATTTGACTGCCCCATCTACCGCCCCTTCTGTTTTAGTGACTCAAACGATCAATGGGGGTACAGGTTCGGATTCTTTGGAAGTCAATTACAGTAGCTATACTAACAAAGGAATCATCTCGACTTTCAATGCAACCACTAACCAAGGCTCGATTACAACTGGTACAAATCAAGTTAGCTACAAGAATATTCAAGCATTAAATATCAGTGGTACAGTCTACGCCGACAAGATTGTGGGGGGTAATAGTGGCGATGTGCTGTTTGGGTATGATGGCAAGGATCTCCTGAGTGGAGGGAAAGGCAATGATGCTCTGTACGGGGGAGATGGCACTGATACTTTTGCATTCAATAATTACAATCAAGGCATTGATACTCTTAATGACTTCAACCCGACTGATGAAGTTATTCAAGTTTCGGCTGCTGGTTTCGGCGGCGGTTTAGCTGTAGGTACACTCTCGGCTAGTAAATTTACCATCGGTTCAGCTGCAACAGCGATCGCTCAACGATTTATTTTCGACAATATTACAGGCGCACTGTACTTTGACCAAGATGGTAGTGCTGGCGCTTTTACTCAGGTACAATTCGGGCAACTCAGCAGTGGATTTTTACTAAGCGCAACCAATTTTGTTGTTGTCTAGTTCTACGCATAAGTACCAGAAAAACGAACCACAGAGGCACATATAACACGGAAAATAAGGGTTTGAGAGAGTTTTTGCGTAAGTCCTCTGCACTACATAAGCCTCTCTCTTCATCATTTTTTTGATCGGTGCCGCAGCTAGGCTCGTTGTAGACATCGCTCTTCTAAACGTCAAGGTATTATGTACTCGAACACCGTGCAGCATAAAGCCTGAGGTTTTGCATGAAAGTAGCAGTTTTCAGTACAAAAGCCTACGATCGGCAGTTTTTGTCAACTGCAAATTATCCCATCCAACACGATTTAGTCTTTTTTGAACCCCGTTTAAATCGGGATACGGCTATCCTTGCTGCCGGATTTCCAGCAGTTTGCGTATTTGTGCATGACCAGGTTGATGCCCCAACTTTAGAGATTCTCGCCTCAGGGGGAACTCGCGTGGTTGTCCTTCGCTGTGCAGGGTTTAACAATGTAGACTTACAAGCCGCAGCAGACTTAGGAATTGCTGTTGTGCGTGTTCCCGCTTATTCACCTTATGGGGTAGCAGAACATGCCGTAGGATTGATTTTGAGCTTAAATCGCAAAATTCATCGTGCCTATAACCGTGTGCGAGAAGGCAATTTTTCCCTAGATGGACTGTTGGGATTTAATTTGCATGAGCGCACAGTGGGAATTGTCGGCACCGGCAAAATCGGTCTGATTTTAGGACAGATTATGAAGGGGTTTGGCTGTCATCTACTCGCCTATGATGTTTATCGAAATTCAGAATTGGAGGCGCTAGGTGGAAAGTATGTAGAATTACCTGAGCTATTTGCCAATTCCGATATTATCTCTCTGCATTGCCCTTTGACTCCCGAAACGCATCACTTGATTAACACTGAGGCAATAGAACAGATTAAGCCAGGCGTGATGCTAATTAATACTAGCCGAGGAGCGCTGATTGATACCCAAGCAGTGATTGAGGGATTAAAGTCTGGGAAAATTGGCTATCTTGGTGTAGATGTCTACGAACAAGAATCGGAATTGTTCTTTGAAGATTTGTCTGGGGAAATTATTCAAGATGATATTTTCCAGCGTTTGACAACGTTTCCCAATGTACTCATTACCGGACATCAAGCCTTTTTTACAGCAGAAGCTCTCTACAATATTGCAGAAACAACTTTTGCTAATATTACCGATGTTGAACAGGGTCGTCCTTGTGCAAATGAAATTCGCGCCTAAACCTTTAGCTGTAAACCACAAGATGTTTGCACGCCAATAGCCATAAATTTTAGCGATCGCCAGACTCCGAAAAAACCGCTTCACATCACTCTCACCTCATAAATTGTTAACACCCTTGCTCCCAGATATAACCAAGGTGATACACTACATCCATGCTAGGGGTGCCTACATAACCAGGCTGAGATCACACCCTTAACACCTGAGTCTGGGTAATACCAGCGGAGGGAAGCTGTTTATTGAGGAATTACAATATGCGGACAGAATGGGTTGCTAAACGACGTGGGCAGAGTAATGTATCTCAAATGCACTACGCCCGCCAAGGTGTTATCACCGAAGAAATGCACTACGTCGCCCAGCGGGAAAACCTTCCTGCCGATCTCATTCGTGAGGAAGTGGCGCGGGGACGAATGATTATCCCTGCTAATATTAATCACACTAACCTAGAGCCGATGGCTATTGGCATCGCCTCCAAATGTAAGGTAAATGCTAATATCGGCGCTTCTCCTAACTCTTCTAATCTTCAAGAAGAAGTTGATAAGCTAAACTTGGCGGTGAAGTACGGTGCTGATACCGTGATGGACTTGTCTACTGGTGGCGGTAATTTGGATGAAATTCGTACCGCCATCATCAAGGCTTCACCTGTTCCCATTGGTACGGTGCCAGTATACCAAGCTTTAGAAAGTGTCCACGGCACAATTGAAAACCTGACTGCTGATGATTTTCTCCATATCATCGAAAAGCACGCCCAGCAGGGGGTAGACTATCAAACTATCCACGCGGGGATTTTGATTGAGCATTTGCCTTTGGTGAGAAACCGCATCACCGGAATTGTCTCTCGCGGTGGCGGTATTTTGGCGCGGTGGATGTTGCATCACCACAAACAAAACCCGCTTTATACCCACTTCCAAGACATTATTGAGATATTCAAAAAATATGATGTCTCCTTCAGTTTAGGAGATTCCCTGCGTCCTGGTTGCACCCATGATGCCTCAGATGAAGCACAATTAGCTGAATTGAAAACCCTGGGACAGCTAACTCGCAAAGCCTGGGAAGATAATGTCCAGGTGATGGTGGAAGGGCCTGGACATGTACCAATGGATCAAATTGAGTTCAACGTCCGTAAGCAGATGGAAGAGTGTTCTGAAGCACCTTTCTATGTATTGGGACCATTGGTTACAGACATTGCTCCCGGTTATGACCACATCACTTCAGCCATTGGAGCAGCGATGGCTGGATGGTACGGTACTGCAATGCTGTGCTATGTAACACCCAAAGAACATTTGGGTCTACCAAATGCCGAAGATGTGCGAAATGGGTTGATTGCCTATAAAATAGCGGCTCATGCGGCTGATATTGCTAGACATCGCCCTGGTGCAAGGGATAGAGACGATGAACTTTCCAAGGCGCGTTACAACTTCGATTGGAACCGTCAGTTTGAATTATCGCTCGATCCAGAAAGAGCTAAGGAATATCACGATGAAACTCTGCCAGCAGATATCTATAAAACTGCTGAGTTTTGTTCGATGTGTGGGCCTAAGTTCTGCCCAATGCAAACTAAAGTTGATGCTGATGCGCTGACAGAATTAGAGAAGTTCTTGGCGAAAGAGGCTGTGACTCAAAGCTAACAGATTGTCATATCGATTCTGGTTGAAATAGTTTTATAGGGTGCGTTACGGACATTCGTCCTAACGCACCTAAAATTTGAGGTGGTGCGTTACGCTACGCGATAACACACTCTACTGGCGTGGCACAGCTAAATTTGGGCAATAAATTTTGTAGGTTGGGTCGTTCGCGTCAGCGTCGCGCAGCGAAGCATGAGACCCAACACCCAGATGAATGTTGGGTTTCGCGTTGCTCAACCCAACCTACGCTTAATGCATCATTTTAGCCTTGCCATGCCATTACAAGATTTAAAATCCAATTTCAATGGTCAAGCTGCGAATCTTTCCTGTATCTGCGTTAGCTTTATCTGCAACTTCAAGAGTCCAGGTTCCTTGGGGACTTTTACCTTTAAAAGCAGCAAGTTTAGGGGTGTTTACCTCGTCATAAGTTGTTTTGATATTATCTGTAGCTCCGCCCTGGCGATCGTGCAGAATGATCGGAAGTACGCCTATTTGCACTGGGGGAAGGAGAGTAACGACAAGATCCCCAATATAAGTATGCTCGATGTCTACATTAACTTTGATGGATTTTACGAGGCTGGTATTAGCGATCGCCAACGATAATGTTGATACTTGCAAATCGTTAATTGGGATATCTTGCACTGCCTGGAAAATACTAATGGGCGATGTTTGAGGTGGCTTGGCCAATTCTACAGCTTTCAGAGCATTGATTCGACCGTAACCGTAGAAGGGGCTGCGACCACTGGCATCATATTTACCTCCAGTTGGATCAATGCGATCGCTAGAGCGTTTAAGAATGTCTCGCACTTCATCCCAACGCAGATTTGGGTTTCTGGCAATAATCAAGGCTGCTACACCGGCTGCACCTGGACAGGAACTGGAAGTTCCACCAAATTCGTTTGTGTAGTTGCCTGCGGTGTCACCCAGATTCAAATTACCCGAATTATAACCAAGTACACCAGAGCGATCGGTTGTCCAAATTCCAGGGGTTTGAGAACTGTCACCATTGTTGCTGGGAAAAGCGCACCAGACCGCCTGACCAAAATCACTGTAAGCGCTTCTCGTACCGAAGTCGTTACAAGCTGCCACAGCAATCACCTTTTGGTAGCTGGCGTAGCCATCATTATCCACACTTTCGTTACCATTGCCAGCCGCGAATAATATTACACAACCCTTGCCGTTACGCCCTTTATTGATTGCAAAGTCCATAGCAAGTCTTGTGGAGTCAGGCAAAGGTACTTTTTGGTTGTGTACAGGATCGTTTGGCTCAAACCAAGTGCCGTCTGCTGGCCCCCAGCTACAAGAAATAACATCAGCACCATTTTGAGCCGCCCAAATAAAAGCATCTGCTTCATCCTGTGACCCCAGCGCCGAAGCTAAACGAATCGGCATCAGCTTTGCACCTGGTGCGACACCAGATGCACCAAAGTTGCCGTTTGCACAAGCTACTCCCGCACAGGCTGTGCCGTGGTTATTGTCGTTTCCCGGTCTGGGATTGTTAGTTTTACGTGTGACATCACGCGGGGCAACAATCTTGTCAGCGGAACGGAACTCTTCATGATCCAGATCCACACCGTCGTCGATAATGGCAATAATCGTCCCTGTACCATTGCTCAACTTCCAAGCTGCCTCAACGTTGGCATGGGCGTTAATTACCTTACCATTAATTGTTGTTTGCTTTAAGTGCCACTGCTGCGGGAAAACCTGACGTTGGCGTAATTCACGCACTAGTTCAGGATGGCACAGTTCAACTGATTCCTCATTCAGAAGTCTCTCGGCGATGTCAAAGATGGCTATACCAGTATTCGCAGGGGCACTGACAAAGTAAGCATTTCGTGCATATTCAAGTTGGCGTTTTATTGTTAAGCCGTAACGTCTTAATACTTCTTGGCAGACTGTTGACTCTTCTTCGTTATCGAATTTAACAAAGAGGTTTTCGGTGTAAATTACAGGTTGTTTGGATACTGGATCGACAAGAACACGTCCGGCAAATTGGACTTCAGACTCTTGGTTGAGAATTTCACGGGCGCGATCGCGCAAAGCGACACTCTGAGTTGGAACTTTCGTTCGCAGAATTTCCACACCCGCTTGGCGAAACCGTGTTGCTAACTCGAATTGATTAAGAATGCTACGAGCTGTGGGCGACACCGGTGCGACTTCAAACGGTCTTGCACCGACAAGAGGACTGCGGCTTTCGGTACGCACTACAACGTGTTCGTTACTGATAGCAAGTTCATACTGTTGTCCATTCTCTCCACCATAGCGAACGTGAACCATAGTTTAATCTCCTGGGATATTAAATGTTTTGTAAATTGGGCATTGGGAAATCGTATTATGCACTACTTTTAAAGCTTGCTGCATACAGTTTGCGTTTACGTTTAGTTTATCGATGCTTTTTATTTCATGTGTTATGTATGTATTACGACATCAAAAAGATATAGCTTAAACAGAATTTAATCTCTTTAAAGTTCATACAAGCTTTCGATTCGTCTTTCCAGAAAAGAGGGAATTCAAAGTCAGGTTGCTTTAAGAATCTTCACTATCACTAGGGGCGTATATTAGGACTCATATTTGATTTTTGAAAAAACTCATTACAACTAAGAAGTCTTCTTTCCCGTTACGCCTATTGCCTACCTACACAAATCAGTCCAGAAATGAAAGCGGATTCCTATAACTGTGCATCCCGAAAAAATGTATTCCATACCACTGAAAAACGCTATAACATCATTAGAACTTGAGAAAGATGTTTTATTTTCCGGCTGAGTATTTTCTACAGGTGTACTCTCTACCCCTGATTGCTGAAGTGAGATTTCAAAAAGACTATTTTTCTGAGTATCCCCAACAAATTCGCGTTGGCGGCGAGCGCACTGCTGTATCCTACACTCGTAAACCTGGGTACTATGCAATACATTACAATCAACCCAGTACTGTGCCCCCAGGCGCAATTTTACAACTTAACGAAGGTGCAATCGCAGTTTTCCCAGGCGAACCCAATAAATCAGAACCGGGTACACTAAGTCCAATTTATACAGTGCAACCCAATGGTTCCCTAGCAATACCAACTGGACTGGTTTTCATCCGCTTTGCTGAAGGCGTTGATGTGGAGTCGCAGCGCGAGGTAATTAGTCGAGCGGGTTACGAAGTAGCGCAAAGCCTTGACTATGCACCTAACGCCGCTTGGTTACGTGCTCAATCAGGTAATATTGCTGATGCGATCGCTGGGATTTCTCAGTTAGAAGCGATCGCAAACGTTGAGAATGTCGAACCTCAGATGCTTATGGAAAGAGGTTTTAGACTGTAATGAACCACGGTTCATCAGAAATCATAACTACATGAGATAAAACTCCTATTTGATTTTTGAACAAAACTTAGTACACTTTTATTCTTTGTTCCCTGTCTCTATAAGTAATTCAAGAATCAAATCAGATTGCGATATCAGTGACCAAGGGCAATAAAGTGTTTACAGAATCCGAAAAACAACAACTTTTGTTTGTAGCTTATGATGTACCTACAAAAGTGAGATTTATAATATAGAGTTCTTCTGATTGCACGTAATCAACGATCGCTATCAAGTTTTTTTAACAGGAGTTAAGCTATGACGCAGCGACTGACTCAAGAGCAATTATCACAAATAGTCACAGAAGTAGAAGGTCTGCAATTGCGTCGGGAAGCGGAACTAGACCAACAGCAGGTTAGAGAAATTTTACAGGAGTTGAATTTACCGCCAGAGTTACTAGATGAAGCCCTGATTCAGTTAAATCGTCGCCAAGCACTGGAGGTGCAACAACGTAGGAATCGATGGATTACCTCTGGAGTGGTGGCAGTTGTGGTGGTGGTCATTGCATCTACAATATTTTTCATGCAGCAGCAGAATTCTGCACTTTCCCGTGTTTCTGCTCAACAAGACCGCATCACCTTGGTACAAGATAGTAGCGGCAACTTAAAGACAATTTCCCGCCAAACCAATCCAGAAGTTTTGTACCGTGTCACCTTAAAGGATGCACCCTTGGGTAAAAAGCTGGCTCTCTCCTGTAATTGGATTGACCCAAGTGGTCAAATTGTCAAGCAAAACAACTATCAAACCCGCGAAATTAATACGTCTGTCTGGGATACCCAGTGTCGCTACACTATTAATCCGGCTGCAACTGTTGGCAATTGGAAAGTGCAGATGTTCCTGGAAGATCGGCAGATTAGCGATGAAACCTTTGAAGTTAAATAGTCCAGATGGGCAACATCCCGCATCACTTTCTTGGCTATTGGGGTTACGGCGCTCAACACGAGTTGGAAGCGCTGTTAAGTAGTGTCGTAGAAAACCTCTCTCTAAACCTCTCTTTTTGTAGGGGAGAGGCTTTGAAGTTGTCTGCACAGGAAAATTATCCTCTTCCCATTTGGAATGTTGTTTATATGGGACTTGATGGAAATTCCCCACTGCAACAAAATCAAATTGCTGCTATCTCCGCATCAGGATTATTCACTTCACCCGATGCTTGGGTAAGGCTCCAGGAAAATAACTGCCTAATTTTGGGAAGAGAACCTTTCGGAAAAGTTCCTTTGTATTGGACTCAGCAAGGACAAGCGATCTGGTTTGCATCCCAACTGCAACTACTCATACCGATTTTGCAACAGTCAGAAGTTAGCATTTCTGGCTTATACGGCTATAGCTGTTTTTCCTACGTTCCAACACCCTTAACCCCTATTAATGGAGTGTTTGCAGTTCCGGCGGGGACTGAATTAGTTTGGCAGAGTGATTGTCAATCAGGTATTCTGCAAACACCTGAATCTAAAAACATTCACTCGTGGCGGGAAGCGCCAGAACAGTTAACAGATGAAGCTACAGCAATTACCGAATTGCAAACTCTCCTGAAATACTCCATTGAGCAACAGATTACCGATTTAAAGGATGAGCCTGTTGGGGTATTTCTCTCTGGCGGACTCGATTCTTCTGTGGTGGCGGCGTTGCTAGTGCAAGCAGGGGTGAAAGTTCGCGCCTACACTCTAGATTTTGGTGACGTAGGGATTCCAGAACATCCTTATGCTGAACAAGTCGCCCAGTTTCTCAAAATTCCGCTGGTTAAAGTTGCAGTAACTCCAAGTTCGATCAAGAATGCCCTAATTCCTACTGTACAAGCATTGGATTTGCCTTTTGGAGATGGCGTGTGTGTGCCGTTGTATCTCCTATCCCAGAGAGCGAGTCAGGAAACTCAGGTAATTTTTAACGGTGAAGGGGGAGATCAATTGTTTGCTGGTTGGACAAACAAACCTTTAATTGCCGCAGGTGTTTATCAGGCAGAAAATCCCACCGGACAGGAAACTTTTATCCAGCAATATCTCCGCACCTTTCACCGTCTTGGGGGATACGAATCTCAAGTTTATCAGCCAGATATCTATGCACAGATCCAAAATTTGCATCCTGAAGATTGGTTGTTGGTGGCTCTCGATCGCAATGAGTGTCCATCTTTGCTACATCGCCTCCGCCGTGCCAGTTTGATGCTCAAAGGAGCACAGAATATTCATCCCCGTGCAACTGCATTGGGGTTTGCTCATGGATTATGGGTGCGATCGCCTTTTTGTGATTTACCTTTAGCAGAATGGACATTCCGCTTATCTGGAGAACTCTGTTTGCAAGGAGCCTGTGAAAAATATATCCTCAAACGGGCTGTAGAAAATTGGCTCCCACCCGAAATTGTCTGGCGACAAAAGCGGGGGATGGGGGTTCCCTTAACTTCTTGGTGTTTAAATGATTTTTGGCATCAGATAGGCATCTGGCTCAATCCAGAAATACTTCGCGCCAATAATCACTTTTATCCTCACATCGCCGCCCAAATCGTTGAAGGCAAACTGGGAGCAGCTATTCAAGGGCGTCGGATTGGTGAGATTCTCTGGTTACTTATTATGTGGCAACTTTGGCGATCGCATGTTTTAAATGAAGAACTAAGTAAACAGTCCTGGGATCATCCGTTTTGGTTACATCGTTGGCTATGGAGAAATTACAAACGATGGCAAGGTTAGATAAAAGTGAGGAGTTAGGGAGTATAGACGCGATTAATCGCGTCTGTACAGGAGTTGGGAGTGAGCAATTAATCCCCTCATCTCCCCTATTGTCCAAGGAAGTTGCCCAAGAGTTACTAACTATTTACGGTTCTCCGCTTTATGTTTATCATGGCGATCGCTTGGGCGAAACTATTGAGCGGATTACCAAAGCAGTCAGCTATCCCCGCACGCAATTTCGTTTTGCTAGCGTTACCAATGGCAACATTGCGCTGTTAAAAATTTTTCGTTCATTTGGGTGGGGACTTCATGCTAATACCCCAGGAGATATTTACCTGGGATTGCAAGCTGGTTTTTCTCCTAGTGATATTGTTTATAGCGGCAGTAATTTGAATCGGGCTGAGATGCTACAAGTCTTGAATTGGGGAGTCACAACTCTCAATCTCGATAGCCTCGCTCAGTTACAGTTGTGCTGCGAAGTTTTACCCAAACGCACAGAGAAATATATTCGCCTGGGTTTACGCCTCAATTTGCCAGAAATTACTGGGGATAGTCGCATTGGTGTGCGTCCAGAGGAATTTGGTGATGCGATCGCTTTAACTCGTGAGGTTGGATTAAAGCTGAGTGGTTTACACTTCTATCGAGGGACAGGAACTAATGCCACAGCCGCTTTCACCCAGGTGATTGATACGCTAATCGCCACAGCACAACAGTTACCAGATTGGGAATATTTAGATTTTGGTGGTGGTTTTGGCTACCCGTATCACCACAATAAAGCAGCCTTTGACTGGGAAATGTTTGGGGTTGAGTTAACCGAGAGAATTAGTCGTTTAGGACGGAAAATTGATTTGGTGATTGAACCGGGACGAGCTGCGATCGCTGGATGTGCCACCTTGCTTGCTCAAGTTGTTTCTGTGAAATGGCAAGGAGAAAAACAGATTATCGGAGTTGATACCACCGTTGCTAATCTTTCAGTACCATCAGTACACGGCGGCTACCGAGAAATTGTCACTTGGAAGCAAGCAGACAAATCCTCAATTCCCCACTCCCTATTCAGAACTGATATTTGTGGAAACACCACCTATTCACGAGATTACCTGGGGAAAAACTGCCAACTCCCGCCGCTAGAAATTGGTGATATCGTTGCCATTCTAGATGTCGGTGCTTATGGTTATGCCATGTCGTCTCACTTTTTACACCGCCCCAAACCTGCGGAAGTCCTGGTAGAAAATGGCAAGCATCGCTTGATTCGTCGGCGGGAAGATTACAGTGTTTTACTAAAAAATCAGGTGTTAGATAACTAAAATAAAACAACCATTATGAAGTGTATTAACTGCGGAACTGAAAATAAACTAAAAGACCGGACAGCTAATCAAGGTCGGTGTATAAAATGCAATCATCCCTTTGCCTTTGAACCGACCAGTATGAGTAATGTTAAGATTACTGACCCTTTTTTTGCAAAGGCGATCGCTGATATTTCTGCAAATAACACCTTATTCTTTACAGCCAAGCAACTACTTTATTTTCTAGATAATCGTTTAAGAAAAAGCTCAAAGTCAATTTCACGATTTGGCTGGTTACTTCCTTTTCTATTTATTAATCTTGTTACATCACTAACGATTTTTATACCGCTAATAGTAAATCTTGCGTTTATTAATTTCTTTTATGCAAGTAGCAAATCAACTAAACTCAATCTTGTAAGTCGCAAACAGAATGCGAGGAATTTACAAATCATAGGAGGAATTATCCTTTCCATAGGAATTCTTGCTTTAAAGTCATTTACCCTCTTTGTGATTATTGTTCTTGTGGGAATGCTGTCCATATATTTAGGAACTCGACAGCTAGGGCGAATTGAATTATTAACACAGGAATTTTTATTTTCTGAATCTCAGTTTAAGGATTGGCTAGACCGCTGGCAGCAAATCAATGGTTCAATTCTGAAAGTTCTCCCTCCCCCAAACCAGGAAAATACAACAGCTACAGTTAATCCTGATGTGACTGCTTACAGTTTTGATAGATTAGTAGTTTGTGATAGTGCTAGTATTGCTCAACTATTAATTGCTAATAATTTCCACTTTGAAAATAACTGTGCAATTCTCAGCATTACTGGATATCCTCAAAGCATTTTTGACACCACAATGCAAATGGTGCGTCGCAATCCTGATTTGAAAGTCTATGCAGTGCATGATTGCAATCCACGAGGAATTGGTTTAGTTCATCGTTTGAAAACCAATGCTAATTGGTTTCTCGATAGCGAGATTGTGATTATTGATGTCGGACTAACGCCACGTCAAATTATCGCTACTAAGGGTGGAATGTTCATTCAATCGTCTCCAGAATCGGCGCAAGCAGCTAAACAATTGCCTGAAGAAGTTCGTCAAAGTTTATCTGTTGAAGAATTAACATGGTTAGAATCTGGAAAGTTTGTGGAATTGGAATCTTTCACTCCCCAAAGAATAATTAAAGTTCTGCAAAAGGGTATTGCTGGCAGTCGAGATTTAGAAAGTGATGACAGTAGCTTGCTTTTAGTAGGCGATACAGGAAATGATATCTATACTGTTCAAAGTTTTGGTTAGCTTCTTGATTTTTGATTTATATCATGTCCGCAATGAATATATTCCTATAAGACTAGTATTTGATTTTTGAAATACACGTAGGGTGTGTTATGCCGTAGGCTAACGCACCAAAACCTTCGGATGGTGC
>NZ_JAVRBN020000050.1:0-40428 GCF_034531305.2 Nostoc sp. ChiQUE02 | reverse complement strand
TTACTTTCCGCTTCACACACCGCCGTTACCAGTGGTGCATGGGAAGGTTAGGAACAGTCTTGGACACTAGACTGGAGGAATCGGTTCCTCGCTCATCTTTTGGAAGCTTTATATATAAGGGCTTCCAACCCTTCGTGCGCCATCGTGTCGCACCCAATTTGGGAAAATCGTACGCGCTTGGAATTGAGACTAACCTGAATGCTATGAAAATACCTTGTTTTGAGCAAACGGCATACCTCTATTCCTCATTTTTGACTCGAATTAGGAACTTCCAGATGGTGCAGAGTAGTACCAGTACTCTGCACCAACAAAAAAATTAACACCTCAAATCTAGACGGACAAAGACGTTCAGCCTTAGCGTATGATTTTCCCGTTTTGGCACGGTGACGCCAAGTATTTTCCCTTTCTACCTTTTCCTGAACCATACTTACCCCCGACTGCAACCACAATTTGGCAATATCTTTGACAAATTACTTCAGTATATTCTCTATTGTCCATGTGTAAAGTAATAACAATAATCAAAAAATATTTGTATTGTCCCAGGATTCATCTGAGGCAGTTTTTTGGGTAGCCAGTTATGATTTTTACATCGCACGGCAAAAAGGTGAGCAATTCCTCTCACTGTCGGATATCCAATCAGAAGTGCCTGAGATTCAAGCCTCAATGCCAGCACCACCAGCATTATCTCGGCCATATCATATAACAGGACATTAAAATTCCGAAATGTGATTCGAGTTCAGTTTATGGGAAAACTAATGACGAATGCCATTCGCCCAAAACTATTTACTCGAAATGGACTTTGACTTTTTACCCAAGCTACCGAAATCAAACCTAGACGATCGCACTTTCAAAGACCTTGTAGAAGAATGCATTCTTCGCATTCCTCGGTACTGTCCAGAATGGACAAACCACAACCCAGGCGATCCGGGGATTACGTTGATTGAACTATTTGCATGGCTCACTGACCAAATGTTGCTGCGCTTCAATCAGGTTCCCCGACGCAATTATGTGGCATTTTTAGAGTTGCTAGGGATTCGTCTCAACCCCCCAACACCAGCCAGATGCTCCCTGACTTTTTATCTCAGTCGCGCTCAACCATCAGAAGTCAGGATACCCGTAAATACAGAAGTTGCTACAATCCGAACTGAAACTGAAGAAGCAGTAATTTTTACGACTGACCGAGAACTAGTAATTGGCAATCCGCAGTTCAAGCACTTGCTAACCGCAGACATAGAAGAAAATACACCCCAATATCTGCGCGATCGCACTCCTGCTAACAATCTCTGGCATGACCTCGATGAAACACTACTGTTTGACCAATCTATGACTGGTAACTGTTTCTATCTGGTATTAGAAGACCCAGAGAATTCTATAGAAGGAAACGTGATTGCGATTAATTTTAAGGGAGAAGCCGCTAGAACTACTGGGATTAACCCTGATGACCCTCCGCGCAAATGGGAAGCTTGGAATGGGAAAACTTGGCAAGCTATTTTGCGCTCTCAAGACGATGATAAGACTAAAGGATTTAGCTTTAGCGAAATCGCTCAACCCTTAGAAGGAGCTGATGTAGTTCTCCATTTACCGCAAGTATGGCCCAAAAGCAACTTTGGTACAAACTACAGTGGTCATTGGATACGTTGCGTCTATACAATCAGTCATGAAGCGCAACCTTCTTACAGTAGCTCTCCTAGTATAGTTGGTTTGACTGTGCGTGCCATTGGTGGTGCAATGGATGCAACTCAATGTATCCGAATTACAGAAGAACTGCTGGGATTGAGCAATGGCAAAGCCGGTCAAGTATTTGAGTTGCGATCGCAACCTGTCTTAGAGCGAAACTCACAGTTGAGAGAATACATTCAACTCAGACTGGCATCGAGAGAAATCGAAGATTGGGTAGAGGTTCCCGATTTTGCCGAATCTGGTGCTGAGAATCCGCACTACACCATCAATTCTCAAACTGGTACAGTCCAATTTGGGCCATTAATTCGAGAACCTGGTCATCTTAAACAATCAACACAACAGCGCAGACATTTACAACCAGGAAGCAGAATTGTCAGGCAAGAGAACTCTCAAAGAGCATCTTTACCATCTACTGCCACTGAAAATACACTATTAGAGCGACAATATGGCAGAGTTCCTCCTCTTGGCTCGGAAATATATATGTTGGCATATCGAACAGGTGGTGGTAGTCGTGGTAACGTCCAAGCCGGAAAAATTACAATTATCAAAAATTCTATTCCCTACGTCAAAAACGTCATTAATTATGAACCGGCTTGTGGTGGAAGCGATGCCGAATCCTTGGATGAAGCTGTAATTAGAGTCCCATCTCTACTGCGAACCCGCGAGTCAGCCTTGATTCCAGAAGATTTTGAGAGATTAGCAATTCGGGCAGCAACAGGGGCAGTTGCTCGTGCCCATTGCTTGACTAAACCTGAACACACTACAGCCGGAATTGTGCGTTTACTGATTGTACCGAATAAAGCAGATAGAGATAACTATGATTTCTCTAAAGGGATGAAACCTGAAGAATATTTCGCTCTTTCTGATGAACTCATAACAGAAATTTTGGATTACATGAGCGATCGCAAACCTTTAGGTGTGCAGATTAAGCTAGAGTCACCTGAATATGTGGGAGTCAGCGTTGAAACTGAGGTGATTCTAGAACCAAAATACAACAATCCACGCGATCGCGAAGAAATTCGCACTTTATTGCTATCAACTCTATACCGCTTTCTCAATCCTCTTGTCGGTGGGCTTTTGGGCAAGGGTTGGGAATTGGGTCGCCCTTTGTATCCTTCAGATATCTTTGCAGTCTGCCAACAAATTCCGGGAGTCCGCTATCTCGGTGCTGTGAAACTATACGGGTTGCGTAAGTTCGATACTGAGTGGTTTCGTGCAGATATCCCAGAATTAGAGATTGACCCAGGCCCATTGGGAATGATTTGTTCTTGGGAAGATGAAAATCCTCAAGTGGGTTCTGTTCACCAAATCGAGTTTCGGGATTAACAAGTCCAATATTAAATATGACTCAAACAACTTCACATCCATCACTAGCGATTTCACTGACATGTATGCAACCCCCAGAAGCCGTTGCATCTAATGCTTTATCGCTCAAAGGCAGCAAAACTGATGAGGCTTTCAGCAATAATTTGCTACTGCGTCCTGGCGAAAGAGGGGAAATGTTTATCACCCTGGAGAACTTGGGGAGTAAGTCAATTAGATGGAAACTAGAAATTGAAGGTAATTTTCCCGCATATTGGTGTGAGTGGCATCAAGAAGACTTTGAAGAAATTGCTCCTAACGAAAAGCTGGAAAAAGCGATATATTTTCTAGTTCCAGATAACTTTTTTGAAAATCAGTTGGCTTTGATGCAAAAAGCGCAACTGCAAATTAATTATCAAACCTCTATTTATGTTTATCTGGAAGGAGCAGGCTCTAGACAATTAGCTGAATATCGAGTTTTTGACTTGTTTGTGCGTCCGCTATGTTCCTACTTAGATTTTGTCCCTGCACTTTACAGGGAAGTAGATTTTGTTGGGCGATATTTGAGCATTATCGAGCAAGCTTTTGATCCGGCTGTCCAAACTATAGATACACTTTGGGCATACCTAGACCCGATTACCGCACCAGAGGCACTGCTTCCTTTTTTAGCTCATTGGGTAGCTTGGGAGATTGATACACGTTGGGAAATTAATGTACAACGGCGTTTGATCCGTAATGCGATCGCGCTTTATCGTTGGCATGGAACGCGGTATGGTTTGCGCTTCTATCTGCATCTTTACACAGGCTTACCGTTAGAGCAAATTGATATTAAAGAAATTTTCGAGCGAGGTTTTGTTTTTGGGGCAACGTCTATAGGTTTCGATTCGATGCTAGGGGGAGGCCGTCCCTATCATTTTATTGTAGAGATGCGGCTTTCTAGCTATGAAGAAATCGATGAAATATCAGTGCGGGAGATTATTGAACGACAGAAACCAGCTTTTTGTACCTACGAGTTGGACATTATCAATCCATAATCTGAGGATTTTGGATAGTAAAAGCCCTGATTAATTCAGGGATCGCGCAGCAAAAAATCTATTTACACTTATCATGTGGCTAGTGCAACTTCCTCATCGTCATTGAAATATACACTAGCTGATTGAACTAGGCTGGACATTAGATTCTCCTAACCAAGTTTTTATCTAATTTTAGTTGTTATAACTACTATCTTATAAAAGCTTGAATATCTTATTATTTTAGAGAACATTATCTGCCTGAAGTAATGAAAAATGATTACTTAGAAAGATTCCATACATACTTTCCATTTTTATCGATATAACCGTACTTATTACCAACCCTTACTTTTGCTAATCCATAAGAAAAACCAGAAACGCTATCAAATTGTGGCTTGATAACAATGTTTCCCCTACTATTAATAAAACCCCATGTTCCACCTTTTGTTTTTACAGATGCAAGCCCTTCATAAAAACGAGAAGCTTCATCAAATCGTGGCGGAATAACTATCTTACCATTTTTGTCAATATAGCCATATCTTTGATTAAGTTTAAAATCAGCTAATCCTTCAGAGAAGTCAAGTGGTTTCTCAAATTGTGGTGGAATTACCATCTCACCAGAAGTATTAATATAGCCATACTTATCATTCATTACGACTGCGGCTAAACAGTCTTGAAAATTAAATACATAGTCGTACTTGGTTGGGATTGTTATTTGACCATTACGGTTAATAAAACCCCAAAATTTACTTCCCCGTCCTGTTTCATCCAAAATCCCATTAATTAGCCCCCAAATGCCGGGATTGCGTACCCAAACAGGTGCTAACCCATTAGTGAAGCCTAAGCTCTCAATATCTATATTGATATTCTTTAGCTCGATGACCACTTTGCCGTTAGTGTCAATAAAACCACTTTTATTTTGATTGTTTTCATAACTTTCAAATCCTGCTAAACCTTCGGAAAAACCCGTGTATCCACTAAATTTAGGTTTGACTATAAACTTGCCATCCCGGTCGATAAAACCCCACAAATAGCCTTTCTGTACAGCAGATCGCTGCTCACTAAATCCCAAAACCTGATTAAACTGGGGTTGAACTATAATTTTTCCATTGAGGTCTATAAAACCCCACTTTCCATGTTGCTTGACAGCTGCTCGTTGTTCAGAAAATTGATGAACATTCTCAAATTGCGGTGAAACGATCACTTTACCAGTACTATCAATAAAACCCCATTTGCCATTTTTACCACCTAAAGCTGCTCGGTTTTCTGAAAAATTGGCAACCTGGTCTAACTCAAACTGTGGCTTGATAATAATTCTTCCTGTATTGTCAATAAAACCTAATTTACCATTTTGTACGATACGGAATAAAGGTTTTTGTTCTGGTGTTAAGACTTCAATTTGAGCCGAGACCTTCTCCTGGTTTGGGCAAGCAGAAGAAGTTGCTTGTCCTTTAACACAACCTGAAAGCAAATTTAATGAGATAAAGCAAACGAATAATAATTGCTTTGAAAACATTGTCACATCTTTTATATGTCAACTATTTTTTGGATAGAATGGGCTAGGTATTGGTATATTTAAAGGACGTTGTGGGCCTATTTGCTGTCTTGGGGCAAAGCCTTGTGGTGGACATCCGTTTTTTTCTAACAAATCTCTAATCCACCATCTGTACTGACTAATCCAAGGACCCAGTTTTTCGTTTATGTTCATTTGAGGAACCGTTTCTGGTTTTTGTGTACGTCGATTTTCAAAGTTGTTAGATCGCTGCTCAACCTTTCCTCCTTGATAAAGAGTACCTAGAATACCAGCTTGATCTCTGACGTTGTAAATTGGTCTTGGAGGTTTATCTTCTTGTTCGTCTTTTCGTGCAAAGCTTTTAGCGCTTGCCTCATAAATGTCTGCTGCTCTATCTAAAATAGCTCCTATATAAATAATCGCCCATTCTGGATTTCTTAATCTGTCTGATCGAGGACCTATAAGTCCTATTTGAGGTTTTTTTGAATTTAGCGGAGTAACTCGCCCTTCTTTTTCTACTTTTTCAGCTACATCCCCTGGATAAGGATGAATTTTCCCAGCAATATTAGATCGCAATGGTCCAGTTCTCCAAGCGGGAAAAGGATTTTCAATTCCTTCCCATAGTATTGCTCCTGCGATTGCATCAGGAGTTACATTATATTCTTGAGCTATTTTACATATCCATTTGGCTTTCTCACTAACTATTCTAATTGCCTCCTGTCGCTGCGATTCATCATTTGAATCATTACGTTCAGTCCAAGGAGGCAGGTTAGAAAAAGCAGCTGGATTACTTTGGGCAATTTCTGTTTTATTTTCTATTGAGAACTGGGTTTTATCTTCTGCTTCTCTTTCTGATGACAGTGGAATTTGCTCATAATGCTCTAAAACTTTGAGTTTGCTTCGTTTAACAGATGGGGTAATGTTTGGGTTTAACTTAATTCCTTCGTCATAGGCTTTGAGTACGTCTTGATACCGTTTGTCTTTAATTGCCGTATCAGCAAGGTGAATCCAGTCTTGAGTTTCAGTGGATTGGATGATGTGAGAATTAGCAGAAGCTTCTGCGGCTGGGTTTTGAGTTGATTTTGAAGACTTTTGTCCACCTTCTTCTAGTTGGACTTGCTGATGTGAAGCATTCTCCGACTTTTCTGTTTCATTATTTGCATAAAGCTGAACAGGTTCTTGGGCTTCATTTTGCACTTCACATTGAATGCAGCATTTCTCCGGCTTGGCATCGCTATCATGGGCAGACGACTCGTTTGGCTTATATGATTCATTTTCTTGCCGAGAAGCAGCTTTAGCCTGGATTCTTCTGTAAACGGGGTCAAGAGACATCCAGTTTGCTGGGACATCTGGTAAAGAATCTATCCTCTCTTGTGCTGAAAGTCCTGGTGTAAAAGCAGATTTGGATTGAATTTTCTGCGGCTGCTTCTTTATTGGTGTATCGTGTTGGGAATTCCAAGCGACGGCTCTTTGTACTCGCTGATAAACCATATCCGTTATTATCTCCTACCTGCTGTGACAATTTTTCTGCCGGATAATTTCAGTATATTCGCTCTCGTTATAAGTGCAAATAACAACCACAATCTAAGTTGCAGGGAGGATTGTGGATTGAAACAATGGACACTACATTTACCACTAACTGGTATGATACCAACTACAGCTATTTGCTCGCAGCAGCCGAACAAGTAAATTACTCGTTAGCGCTTCACGTTGCACAAATCGAAAATCAACCACCTGCTACCAAACCTGAATCCTCTCTGGCTGCGCTAAAAGATGCAATGCTAGCCCCACCAGCCCTAGAGCAGTTGTGTAACATTTTTCAGCTATCCAAGTTTGAGCGCGATATCCTATTGCTGTGCGTTGCAAGAGAACTCATGCCCAACTTCAAATCGTTGTGCATCAAAGCTCAAGGAGATGAAAAACTAACCCTACCCACTTTCAGCTTAGTTAGAAACATCTTCTCCACATTTAATTGGTCAGCCTTGACACCCCAAGCACCCCTACAATACTGGCAGCTTGTGCAAGTGCAAGAGGGAGACACCCTCATGGAAAGCACCCTCAAAATCGACCAGAGGATTTTTTACTACCTTTTAGGGGAACCAAGTCTTGACCCCCAATTGACGGGAATTCTTCAACCCATACCGTTAGGAGTGGCTGGTAATAACTCTTTGCCAGCATCTCACCAACGAATTGCCGAACAACTGGCAAAAATCTGGATGCAACCAACTGATGTTAACACCAGTTCCCTGATTCAGTTGTGTGGTGCTGACAATACAGCTTTACGCCAGATTGCAATTGCCGCCAGTGCATTTGTGGAGTATAACTTGGGGGTGATATCTGCAAAACATCTCACCTCTGACTCTACAAAGCTGCAAGCAATCATCCGGCGCATCGAACGAGAAGTCATCTTAAACAACTGTATCATCTTGCTCGATTGCTTCAATGTGTTCCCTGGGGATACAGTTTTCATCCAGACTATTTCCCATTTGACCGAAAATAGTCGCATTCCATTAGTTATTACTAGTAGAGAACGCCTCCCCCTAACCCAAGAAACATATCTCACCTTTGATGTTCCCAAACTGACAACTAATGAACAGCTTGCTATCTGGCAGGATGCTTTAGGCGCTTCTTTAGTTGAACTTAACCCAAGTGTCGAAACATTAGTCTCCCAATTTCACCTCAGTCAAGAAGGAATTTATACCGCCGTTTCCACCGCCAAAGGAATTATCAATACCAACCCCGTCTCACCAGGCGATACCAACAAAGAAGCCACAATATTGTGGGATTCCTGCCGCATTCAAGCTCGTCCCCAACTCGATGACTTAGCCTCTCGTATAAATACCAATGCCACCTGGGATGACTTGGTGCTACCCGATCAACAGCAACAACTACTGCGTGAAATGATCGTTCACGTCCAACACCGACTGACGGTTTATGAAAAATGGGGATTCGCCAATAAAAGCGATCGCGGCTTGGGCATTGCCGCATTATTTTCTGGGATAAGTGGTACTGGTAAAACCATGTCCGCAGAAGTCATCGCCAACGAACTGCGTTTAGACTTGTATCGCATTGACCTCAGTGCAGTGGTTAGTAAATACATCGGTGAAACTGAAAAAAACCTGCGGCGGATTTTTGATGCTGCTGAAGCTGGTGGGGCAGTCTTGCTGTTTGACGAAGCCGATGCATTATTTAGCAAGCGTACCGAAGTTAAGGACAGTCACGATCGCAACGCCAATCTAGAAACTAATTATCTACTGCAACGCCTGGAAGCCTATCAAGGGTTAGCTATTCTTACCACCAATTTAAGAAACTCCATTGATTCTGCCTTCATGCGTCGCATCCGCTTTGTGGTGGAATTTGAATTTCCGACTCCAGAAATTAGAGAGCAGATTTGGCAGCAGATTTTCCCCAAAGATACGCCGACTCTGCAATTGGACTACGCCAAACTCGCACGCCTGAATGTTCCTGGTGGCAATATCCGCAGCATCGCCATGAACGCCGCATTTTTAGCCGCAGCCGCCGCAGAACCTGTACAGATGAAGCATTTATTGAGTGCAACTATCAGTGAAGGTCGCAAAACTGGGCTATCGCTGGGTAATCATACTAAAGGCTGGGTCTGAACAATCACATTACACTTCACCAAACAAATTAACTAAATTTTCTCAACCAAACATTTTTATATGAGTAATTATCTCGCACTTGCCACTGTCACTGCTACGATCAAAAGAATCTTAGAAACAGCAATTGATATTGACCTACCAGGAGCCAAAGTTACCACTCTGCGACCAGGTGCTGGTGGTAGCGACATCCCAGAACTGAGAGTTAATATTTATTTATACCAAGCTATCCCATCACCTGCTTGGCGCAATTCCGATTTACGTGCCCGTCGTCCCAAAGGGGAGTTAATCAAGCAGGCACAAGCGGGGCTAGACTTGTATTATCTGATGACTTTTTATGGAAATGAAGCACAACTAGAGCCACAACGCCTGATGGGGAGTGCGGTGCGGACTCTGGTTGATTACCCGATCTTAACTTCGGAAATGATTCGCTCGACTTTAGATAATCCTGGTTACAGTTTTTTGGCGGGTTCGACTTTAGACCAGCAAGTGGAACGGGTAACAATTGTTCCGAGCAACATGAATACCGATGAATTCGCCAAAGTTTGGTCATCGTTTTTCCAGCCGCCTTATGCTTTATCTTTTGCTTTCCAAGGGAGTGCGGTACTGATTGATGGCAATAAACCCAGTGGGCGGGCATTACCAGTACGGGGGATTGCTACTTATAGCACACCTAATCAACCGAAGATTGAACCAGTTATCAATGAAGCTGGGGCGAATCAGCCGATTGTGGCTACTAGCCGCTTGATTGTTCGCGGGAATCTCATGGCTGGGAATCGCCCAACTGTCAAGCTGGGAGATGCACAACTGACTCAATTGTTGTTTGGGGAGCGGGAAATCATTTTAAATTTAGCTAATCTGCCACTTGAGCAAAAGTCTTTGTTGAGGGCGGGGATACAGAGTTTGCAGGTGTTGTATCCTACAGCAAAAGTTACAGTTACATCTTCTGAGCCAGAACATCTGGTGGGTTCTAATTTAGTGCCGTTGATTTTGTGTCCGAGTGTGGTTTGCGTAAACAAGAGTGAAGTTAAACAAAATCTGGATGAGCTTTATGGGGCTGATGTGGAGGTGGAGGTTGATTTGACGGTTGGTGTTGGGCAGAGGGTGTCATTGTTTTTGAATGAACGCTCTTCGTCGAATCCTGCTGCTTATATTTTTGCTGCTAAGGAACGTTTGTCAGATGGCAATTTGGTGAGCTTCCGTGTCAGTGATGTTAAACCGGGAGAGTATTTGCTGCGGGTGCAAATTGATGGTGGCGAAAGTCCTTTGCTTGTGGATACTGATGCAGATAGCGACTTTTTCGGGCAGTATGTTAGTCCGACTGTGGCGATCGGGTGAAGTTGATACGCTCCTAAATTAATATATTAAACACCTCAAATTCCTTGAAAAGCCTACAAGTAAAAATTCATTTTTGTAATCAGCATTTATACGTACCTTATCAGTTGGTATTTATCTATTGAGGCTTGATTAACTCCATAATACTTATGTGAGTAAAACTTAAACTATTCAAAAGTTAACATTGGCGTACTAGCATTACCTCTGTTACACGGCTAAACTACGGATATTTTGTATGTATAACTTTATATATAATTTTCCACTCAACAGCTATATCGTAAAAATTGACTAAAAAAGTTGGCATCTAATACTAAATGCGACTATCTTGGTTGGTTGTAAAATTTGATGCGCCTTTATAGCCATAAGATGACTCATCAATCTTTTCCCTCGCCGCCACCTCTACCTTTACAGCGTCTTCATGTCTACGACAGCTTGATGATGAACGCTGAACGCTGGCAAAAAGCCCAGCAGTATCATCGACAACGCCAAAATGTTCACTACCAGTCTCTTAACGAACCTGGTATTGTCTACGGTTTGGGTGTTCGTGTTATTACTGCGCCAGCAGAAGCGGCGGCAAAATTTCGCGATCGCCGTTGGTTAGAAATTCAACCCGGTATTGCCATTGATTTAGAAGGTAATCCGATTGTTGTTGACCCCTCTACAGACCGCACATTTAGAATTGCCACTCCTGCTCCTACCACCGGAAGCATAACGGTATACTTGGTGGTGAGCTATGTAGAACCGCAAAACCCAAAGCACAAGCAAGGTTCCGATCTAATTCGGGAATGGTTCCGGTTTGACGAAAAGACCAGTCCACCCACTGAAAAAGAAATAGAATTGTGCCGGATTAGGTTGCAACCCGCTACGGTGGAACTAGAAGCACCAACTGATGTATTGTTTCCAAGCTATAACCAGCTAGATTTGCGATCGCGTCAGAAAGCAAAAGCTAGACCGCAAACTGTTGTTCAGATTGCAACTATACTCAACGTGAGCGATGGCACTCATGAAAACCTCTCTTATTTAATGCAATCTATAGGAAACTTGTATGCATCTTTGTATGGAACGTCAGAAATTGCCCAGGTTGACTTGCATTCTCAAATTCCTAATTACGATTTACTTTATGTGACTGGTTGGCAAGCACTCAATCTAGATACAAAAGAGCTAGATACTCTGATTAAATATTTACTAACTGGTGGAGTTATTTTTATCGAAGTTCCTCAAAATAGCCGTCTGTTAGTAGAAGATATCAAAAAGTTAATTACATTTCAGTTAGAGATTTCATTACAATCCTGGCAGGAATTAATCCGAAATCATCCTCTAAGAACACAACCGTTTTTATTTGCGGCACTTCCTCAAATTAATCACCAACGAATTCAGCTATGGAATGGAGGAGGAATAGTCTTAGTAGAGGGTGATTTATCTGGTGCTTGGGGATTAGACGAAAATCTTTCTCTCGAACGCAATGACATTCGTACAGCCCAAGAGCTAGCAATTAATATTTTAGATTTTGCCTCACATCGACGGCAGATATATGCTTGTTTGCAATAAAGTTATCCCTATTATTTCATAATTGCCATTTAGTTATTAATAATTAATTTAATATTGAAACAATTATTACTTAATTTTAAAAACTCATCATTATTATATATTTTTTGTAAATTATTAAGGCAATTTAAATCATGGCAGGTAGTGTCAAAGCTATAGTTTCAAAAAAAATCATACAATTCACACCAGATAGTTCATACGACTTGTCTAATGTAACAGTCAATGAAGAAAATGAGTTTGATGTAACTGTTATTAATGAAAGCGATAAATTTGCCAGCTTTCAGGTAGAGCTTTTAACAGCAGGGTTAGATGAAAACTCTCATGTTAAATGGTATAAGATTTACCCAGAAGTTTGTACAAAAAAACCTCCTGGTAGTGAAACCACATTTCATGTAGCAATTATCAAAGCACCAATTACTGTATATGATACTACTATTGATGTAATAATTAAGATTTTTTCTGTTGAATATGAAAGATTATATACTAGCCAAAAAATTAGTTTAACTATAAACAAGCCTTTGAGGTCTTTGCGACTTGAAATGCCTATTAAAGAACTCAAAGTAACTCTTGGCAATCAAATAGAAATTCCAGTTATCGTATATAATTTAAGTCCAAAATTTACTGAGATTCAGTTGAGTTTGTCAGGATTAAACCCTGATTGGTTCACGATAGGAACTCAACGAAAGCTACAAATTGAACCAGGTGACTCGCAAAAAATCAGTTTTTTATGTCAACCAACGAAAGGCAATCAAACCCTCAGTAAAGAATATAAATTTACCATTGATGCTGGCTCTAACACAAGTCAGTATACTACGCGCGAACAGGGAATTCTAGAGGTTCTTCCTGATGGAGTCGTGGAATTTAGCTGTAGCAATAAGCAGCAAACTATTCCAAGTAAAGGAAGAAAACAGTCTAACTCTGCTATTTATGAACTAATACTTAAAAACGACAGTAATCTGCTTCAACGAGTTCATGTTATTGTTCCTCAAAAAGAACATATAAAAATTGGTTTTGGGATTCCCGAAGCCGTAAATATAATCCCAGGTGAGACAAAAAGTATGCATCTGGAGGTAAACAATCAAAGACCTTGGTTAGGACGCAGAAAGCGGCAGCCATTTGAAGTTTCAGTTGGTTTAACTAATCCTAATTCAGGGGAACCAAGTACTTTCATTTTTCCCATTCCCAATACCCAAATTTTAGAACTGATAGTTTTACCTATTATCCCTTTTATACTTCAAATTGGTAGCGCAGCAATAATTGCATTATTGCTTTTGTTAAATTTATGGCTTCATCCAAAAGTGTACCATACAGGAGCAGTAAACTCTGTACGCTTGGTTGGTAAAGCAGGTAAGGTAGTTAGCGGTTCTAGTGACCAAACAATTCGACTTTGGCAAGTTAATGACGGTCATTGGCAACTAAATGGTAATCGTCTTAAATATGAAGGTGAAATTGCTTCGGAAACAGAAAATAAAAAAGCTGTGCGTGTAATTCGTTCTAGCCCAATGGATGACGGAGTAATTGCAGCTGGATTGGATAGTGGAGATATTCAACTATGGGACACTTTGAAAAGACAAAAAAAACCAGTTTATAGCGGAACTGATCGTGTATTTGATTTAGCATTTTCACAAAATCCTCCTTACTTATTTAGTGGTCATGGTAGTGGTCAAGTTCGCCAATGGGATTTAACAAAAACCAATAAAAAACCGATTAATATTGCATACGTTAAGTTTGCTATTTACGCTCTTGCTATTACTGAAAACCAAATTGAGCCTGATTTAATTTTTATTGCTGGACGTTATAATAAACTTGCTGTATGGGACTGGAGTAAAAAAATAATCTACGAGATTCCTTACGAACACACAGTAAGTGAATTAAAAAAAGGGTTTAAATTTAAACCATTCATGAGTCAGCAAAACTATATTACTAGCTTAACAACTGCTAATAATAAATTGGCAATATCTGATAATCAAGGTTATATAACTTTATGGGATGTTAATAAAATCCGTCAATGTATTAACAAAGAAGCAGAACAACAGCTAGATATAAGTAAAAAGATTAAAATCATCAATGGCAATAAAAAAAACAATCCAAATAGAAATATTACTAGTAATCAAATTAAGCCATTAGAATGCGATCAATATGTTATTGCTCAGTCATCTGAAGGACACCATAAGCAACCAGTACGTTCAATCGCTTTGACGCAAAGTGCTTGTCATCTAGCAAGTGTGGGGGATGATGGACAAGTAATTCTTTGGGATCTTTCTAAAGATAAAATAAAAAATTTGTTAGTGCAATCAGGTACAACTCTTATAAAAGAGAATACAAAATTTAACAGCGTTGATATTAAAGCATTAAAAGACGATCAAGACGATTATGTTCTCATAACTATTGGTGATGATAACTATAATGTCAAGTTGTATCGCGTTAACGGGATAAAAGATAATGCAAATTGTAAGTAATCCACTTTTTATAGAAGACCTAGCCGGAAATAGTAATGAAATTAAGCGAGGTTCTATTGGTCAGCGCCGTATCCGTGTCAAAAATCTTGGTGAGAGAATAGCAGAAATTGATATTTGGATCGCTGCTACTGATAACAAGTCTGAATCTCTGTTGTCGTGGTGTACTTTTAGCGAGCAAAATCCATTAAAAATAGATGCTAAAAGTTTTAAAGAGGTGACATTAAATTTTCAACTACCTCTTTCTGCAACACCAGAATTATACAACTACGAAATACTCGTTGAAGCTGCAACTCAGTACCCTGGTAAAATCTGTCGTCGTCCTCTGCAACTTCGAGTTTTGCCTTCAGATCAAGATGCTGAATGGGGAAATGAACCAGGATTTACTATAATCCAGCCAATTACTAACTCTGCTAATCCTTTATCTCTACAGGCCCAAGAACAATTAGAAGTAAAAATCAAGGTTGAAAATCGCTCTAAAAGGGTAGATCGTTTTTATTTAAGTTGTCCTGAATTCACAAAAGAATGGTATTCGGTAAGATATCCAGAGATTGGTTTAGATATTCCTGGGTTAATAAAAGAAACTGATGGTTTGGAACTGAACCCAGGAAGTTCGGGTGAAATTAACTTAATTTTACATCCGCCACAATATACTCCGGCCGGAAATTATTTTCCGACCATTCGCCTGATATCCAGTAATAAAGAAGACTTAGTACTGCTGGATGTAGTCTATCTGAAAATTCTTCCTGATGACAGATTGGATATCCAAATGCATCCCCTCTCTCGGAAAGTGCCTACTGAAACGGGAGAGTTTGAAATTGAATTAACTAATCGGGGTAATATCCAACGAGAATTTAACATTCGTGCTAAAGATGAGGACGGTTTTTTCAACTATCTTTTGCAACCAAAAATGGTGCAAATCTCGCCAGGAGAAAAGCGAATAGTAGTATTAAAGGTAAAACCTCGGAAATGGTGGCGTCGCCACTGGCGAGGAAAAGGCTTACCACTCACTTTTGCTGTAGAACTGGAAAATATTGCTGTCGGGGAAGATTCCTTTATCCCAGCACTACCTAAAAACTTACCTCAAGGGAATTTGCTGTGGCAATCTCAGCCTTGGTGGAAGTTGTGGCTCCTGATTCTGTTATGCTTGGGAACTATTGGATTATTAGCTTTTGCAATTTGGTGGAATTTATTGAGACAAAAAACACCACCACCATTGCCCCAGGTAATGAAATTTGAAACTACAGCTAATAAATATCAAGAAGCTAAGGATAATGCCATTCGTCTTAATTGGCAGATAATACATTTTCAACAAGTAGAAAAAGTAACTGTTATTAGCCTAGAAAAAAACGTCGAATTAGACCGCAAAAATTACTTCTTTAAAGATGGAATTCCTCAGAACTTACAACCTAGTAAAAATAACACTATTGGAATATGTGAGTCTAAGAAGTCTGAGATTAATTCGAGTTTAGCAGATAAAAAAGGCAAGCAGGAGGTATCGGACGAAAAGTCTAAATCTAATCTCTACTCAACCCTATTCCCTTCCAAGAAAAATGTTACCTATCAAACACTTGTTTTAAACTGTAAAGACATCATTACTAATGCTATAACAGCAGGGAATTATACTTTTAAAATAGAAGTATACCCCAAACAAAACTCTGAGCAATTTTCATCACAGCAGACTACAGATACAATTCAAGTTATTCCGAAAAAGCCTTTACCTTTACCAAAAATTACTGATTTTTCACCCACTCAACCTATTTATCAAGAAGTTAGTATTGTTAAATTAACGAAAAAAGTTACACCAATAGTTACAAGCTTAGTACCGGTCCGCTTGAATTGGAATATAGTTAATCCTAATCAAATTAAAGAGTTAAAAATGGTTGGCTTAGGTGCGGATGGTTCCATTACTAGCCAATTGCAGTCTTACTTAATTATAAATAATCAATTACCAGACAAGTTAAAAAGATTTTGTACTATTACTTCAACTAATTTAAAATGCCGCAATTTTCCTACGGATGTGAATCAAGCAGGTAATTATACTTTCAAAATGACAACAGTTTACCAAAATGAACAAGCTGAAACTGAGATTACTAAAACTACCGATATAATCAAAATTTTACCCAAACCGGCTACGTCTGTAAATATTATCTCTTTTAAAATTAACGGCGAAGAGGTGAATCAGAAGCCAAAGCATACTTTTGGCATTAGTAAAATGCGTTCTGAGGCGGATATTACTGTGTCTTGGCAAGTAGCAGATGGCGAAGATATTAAAGTTGAAATACTTCCTGCTCCTGGGGTTGTCAGCAGTAAAGGGTCTTTAGCAAAATACCCACTTAGCAAACCCCCTAGTAGCGAAACCATTACCTTGAAAGTTACAAATAAGGCTGGTGAACAAACTACTCAATCAGTTTTAATTGAAACTGTTGAGCCAAGCCAAACTCAATCATCTTCTGGTAATAATTCTGGGAAGACTACATCTGGAAGTAATTCATCAACAACAGGTTCAGCTATACACTCAAATTCAGCAGAAGAACTTACACCAGTTGAATTTCCACCAATAGGTTACTGAATTTTAATAAACAATAGACCTCTTGCAAAAGTCCCAGAGGCGTGGAACAAGTAAGTAGAGTTGGGTAGCATTGATGACTTACGAACAAGTAAAGAGCCTGAAGCCTGAAGAATTTAAACGTTTGTGTGGTGTACGTCCAGAGACTTTTAACCAGATGCTAGAGATAGTGCGATCATTAGCTCTACTGCTCTTTCAAATAAATTGACGTATCCAGATGCTGAAATATGTTGTAGTCCAATCTCTAAGGTTACTCGGCGTTTCGGGAAACGCGATATCAGATACTAGTTTTGGTTAACATAGAAATTCCCCTGACATTGCACATATTGTATGCCTAAGACTTGGAACATCAAAATAGATAACTATTTTCAAGCCAACCCCAATTGCATCATCGCCACTGCTCATGTAGACTCGTTCCCCACAGACCTCCCCCTAGAACCGAACATCCGCGAACCGAACCGTAAAAGCGCGACCTACAGACAAATGTTCGATTCACTGACTACCGAACCTGGAAAATTCTTCTCTCGCCACAGTGGAATCGTTCTGTCAGCGAATATTGCTAAACCTGTCAAGAACAAAACTGAACTAGAGCTAGAAGTCTTAGAAGCTAACGAGGGGGGTAGTGATGGTATTATCAACGGAGGGCATACAGTTTTAGCTTTTGAGCAAGCGAAAAATTACAAATATGACCTAACCGAAGCCAGGGTAAAAGTTACGATTCACATCGGGCTGACTGAAGAATCAGCCAAAGATATAGCCCTGGCCTCCAACACGACAACATCAGTAGATTCTCGCTCGAAAGTCAACGCCAGAGGTGATTACAAATTCATCAAGCAGTACTTAGCTCAGTTAGAACAGAAGGAAGATAGGAAATTCCGCATCGCTTATTACCAAAACCAAAGCGGCGCTCCCAGAAATGCCCAGTGCAATGTCACCCATTTGCTTAAGCTCCTTTACTGCCTCGACAGAAATAAATACAACCCCGACGGCAATAAACGAACCAAACACCCAGCAGGAATGAGTCTTCCAAGTAACATTACAGACGCAGAAAGGGAAAGATTAACTGCACTTTTGCCTTTGCTAACTCATGCTTTGTGGATAGAGCAAAGACTGTACGAAATAATCCAAGACTATATCAGTAACCCTAGAAGAAAGGGTGCTAACGATTTAGCATCAATTGATATACGTAAAACTACATTGTTGCCTGACAGCAAGTATTCATTCGGGTTTGGTGCGCCAACCGACTTGGCACTACCGATAATCGCATCCTATCGGGTATTTCTAGACAAGGACTATAAATGGATTCTGCCGTTTAACGAATTCGCTGAAGATTTCCTGCAACACTTGTGGAATAACTATTTCCGTAAATACTTGGTGTCGGAGAAAACAGCAGGAAATACAGTCGGTACAAAAATCAGCCGCAATCAAGAGATTTGGGAAAGTTTGTACATTTCGGCGCAAAGTTATCTAAATCAGCACTTGGTTAAAATGGTTAAGTCCAGTAAGCAAGAAGAAGAACTGAAGGTGACACAAGGTGCAAACAAGAGGGGACAAAGGAAAAATGATGGCGCAACTACTGCTCTCAAATAGCTTTTTATCTTTGTCGTAAAGCCTGCGGCATAGTTACGCTTAGGGCGCAGCCTAAGAAGAGAAGTTGCGCTCACGGTGAAGCCTTTTTCTGTTGCCCCAAACCTCCTTGATAAGAGCGCATCTACTTTCCAGGTAAGAGATAATAGCACAAGCTTTTTATTTAGAGGTTTTGGTCTAACCAAGTTTCTAAATCAGTGAGGGATGAAAAATCTAAAAAGGCTTCTCCTAAAGTCTCCAATTGGTCAGTAGATAAACCTCGAATTCGCTCAATTACTGAAGAGTCAATCTCACCAAAGCGATGATTTAGTTGACGTATAATTAAACGTTCTTCACCTTGTTTAATTCCCTCTACTTGTCCTTCCTGTCTAGCTTGTTCTCGGTCTTGTTGATAAAGTAGTGCTAATCGCATAACTAACTCCCTGTCATCTGATTCTTCAATTTGAGACATTACCAAGTTCTGCTGTAAATTGTACAGTAATTCTAGCGTGGCTCTCCGAAACGGGTGATTAGATGATAGCGCTTCTAATTCATCAATAGCCTGCCTTTGTACTTTCCCTCGACCGAGAATTCTTAGCCATAAAGTTTCTTGAGTACGTGGCAGTTTATGAATTACAACGATAGCTGTTCGCAAATACTCCCCCATTAAGTATACTCCAGACACCTAATTAGATGCTTGAATTGCACTAAAACCTGAAAGTATTCTCACAGATACGGTTGGAGAAAGTATCCACAATTTCGGAATTTCTAATTCTTTAATAGAGATTTTATTGCGGTTAGCTTCGCGTTGTAGAGCACCTCTTACTTCCAATAGTTTCAGCAAACAATCACAGATTTCCTCCTCAGAGGCAGGATTGCGAAATGGTTCAAAAATAGCAGGTGTAGCTGCAAATTTTCCCAGAATTCCTAGCATCTCTAAATTATTAGCTTGTTGAGTAGGAGAAAATAAAACATCAATTTCTCTAATCTCACCAGCTACACGGCTAGAAGCTTTTACTTCTCCATAAGGTTTTAGTAACTCTTCCAAATAATCTTTAGCAAATTGGTCGTGAATAAATCGAGTCATTTAAATTACTATGAAAGTTATTTATTCTAATTAATATTTTATCTCTTTTAAGAGCATCTTTTAAAAATGCAAGCGCTCCAATTTTACATTTTTATCTATTTAATACTGAAAATGTCAACAATACATATTCTACAGGCTTATCAGCTAATAAAGTCTTTTTTTGGCTGATTAAATTAGCATTAATGTTATATCTTTGAATGATTTACTCCGTATTAGATTGCTCAAGCTCTGGCGATTGTTGCCAGAGCTAGAAGATTCATTTGAGCTTTTGATAGTCTTGAAAAAAGTGATTCAAATCATTTAAAAGTTGACAATACAAACTTTTGTTTTCATAAGTACCAGTAGCATTCTCCCAAGAATCGCAAATTCTTGGGTTAGTAAAAGGCAAAATCAAAACAAATAGAGCCGAAATTAAGGGGACAATTAATATAAGGTTTCGGGCATCAGTGATTAAATCACCAACTTCGCTCAGAATAGGTAACTCGTATTGATGACGATGTGTAATTAGTGTATCCTTGTTTTTCTGAGGTTGATTTTTTTGCTCCTTCTCTAAATTGAGATTGGGCTGAATATCTATCTCAATAACGTTCTTCTTAACTACCTCAATTGCCTTCACTAAATCATCTATAGGTTGTCCATTTCTGGCACGAGTGACAAGTATTGCTTCAAGAATTATTAATCTTGATTTGGAAGTTAACAGTATAGGCATCTGTTGATTAGCTTCATTAATGAAATCCTGTTGTTCTTTGAGAAACTTACTAGTCTGCATATTATGTAGCCACTGTTTTTGAACTAGTAGTTCGCGTTCTGATAGTCTAAAGCTTTGAGAAAGACTGTTAATAAAGTTAACAACACTTGTCGTTAATTTTTCTAAAGAGCTTGAGGCTTTTGAGGGGGAGTTGCTTTGATTCTTGTCTTGCATAGGTTATTCAACAAATTTTAATTTTGATTACTATCGCAGCCGTTGAATTTGTATTTAATTGGTGAATTTTGGAGTAATCTTTCGATTCCCAGACGGATAAGCTCTGGTGCAACTCCGTCTAATTTCAACTCGGTTTGGATAAACTCATCAATTGAATTGGCTTTCGTATTCTCCAAAAGTGCCAACATCTGTTGAGCTTGGGTTGTTGGTGTGCAAGACTCCTTAGTTTCGGCTTGAGAGGTTTGCTTATTACTTGGTGCAGAGTCAATAAAGTTTTTGGTATCCCGGTCATAACCAGAGAAATTCTTTAACAGAGGCATTGGTATCCATTCATTGATGCCGCCGTAATAAACTGCTCGACCGACTGGTGATTGTGCAGCAATCTCCATTACTTGGGTTGAGGTAATCTTGCGATCGCTAGGAATTAATTGGGTGGCAATCATGGCGTTGTAAGCTGGGACGTTATCAGGATGAACCAACGCTACAGATGTTAACTGGGATCGCAGTCCGCCAGAAATGCCTAAGTCATCAGTATGAGGATTTTGGACGACAATCCAAAAATGCCAACCGGAACTATCACCGCAAGAACAGTAAGAGATGATTTTGTCTTTGAGCCAGCCGATTTCACCCTTGGTATTTTTAAATTTGGAACAAACAGCCGTTCCTTCATCCAAAATAATCAACTTGGAGCCAGAGATATTTTGAAATTCGGTAAAGCATTCTTTGACCCATTTAACGGCTTCGACCGGGGACATTTCTAGGATTTTAGCCCGTTTAAAAGTATCAACACGACCTTTGAAATAACCGGTTTCTTTCTCGTCACCTTTGGGGTCAATATAAAAGATGTGTATGCCAGGATGCAGCCGCTTGATAGCATCGATTGCATTGCTAATGGTGATCCCCTTGCCAGAACCAGGGACACCAACCCACAGCATATTGGTAACTTTTTTAGCAATGTGAGCGATTAGGTCATACTGCACTTGGGGTTTAGTGGTGTAAGTGGAGATTTCGGTATTGACTGAAGGGGAAGAGGCACAATGCATGGGAGCAGTGGGCATGGGAGAAATTTCCCCTCCGATGGGAGCATAGTGCCCCGTTTCCTCTTCAAACCTTGCTCCCACAGCATGATTTGGTAATTGAGCAAATCGAGCTTGTGGGATACCAAGATTTTGCGGTTGTATGGCCTCTTGAATAACTGTTACTTGTTGGTAGTTAACTCGCGGGTCAATTGTCACTTGCGCTAAATGCCCAGACAATTGCTCACGGGTGGGAAACTGCCCACGTAGCTGAATAAACCAATCAAGTAACCAACGGTAAGCGTAAAATCTTTTTCCTGGCTCAACGGCGCTCAAGTATTCACACACCACATGAGATGATTGCTTGAGCATAGCAAACTCATATTTAGACATTGGCTGCAAATGAAGCATCAAGTCAGCAATTTCATTTTGGTTAGCGAAATATTCAGCCCGTGCGACGCTATCACCCATTGCAGAAAGGAAAGCAAAGAAGTCACCACGAATAAAAGGGATGGGTGCAAATTGATGGGTATCGTTTAAGTCCTGAACAATTGACCATAAATAACCAACACCAGCGAAGACTGCACCGATGGGAGCAAGTGGGGAAGTGGCATAACAAACAGCACCAGTGGCCGCCGTCGCTAAAGTAATGAACTTAGCAAGATTCATGCCATTACGCTCATCTTTGGCGCGGATTAATAACTGATCTTGACGCTCTTGTAACCAAGAGGCGGTATTCCCAGCTTCCAAATACTCAATGCTGGGGTAATCGTCACGTAAAAGTGCCGTTTCTTTAGTTCCTAGCATTGGTATTTGTTGCTGCATGTGAATTCCTCTTACTTAGTTAATTTCCAAATGCTGTAACCAATCTCGCCTGCCATCATTGAAACTACGTTGTAAGCAAAGCAAGCCAGGATTAAACCTGGGTTCGTGTAGCGAAAGGGATTACGACCAACGAAGGTAGTAGTCAGATCCAAAACCCAGAAAAACAGTGCGATCGCTCCACCTGTATGACGTTCTTTCATGCCAGCAGCTTTGTAATCACCCCAGAGTGCGACTGTCAAATCGATGTTTCCAGTCGGTTTTGTACCCAGAGTATATTGCTTGGAATCTTCAAATTCATGCTTGGCTTGATTTGGGTCTTTGCCACGCAATGTTCGCGCTTCCATGACTTGTACTAATGCAGAGATGCCAAAACTAATCCAGAACAAGAGATTGAACGGTAATTGTAACCAACCGATCCAACCGATCCATTCTTGCTCAAACCACGGTAGGAGGGGTTTTCCCTGGAATAAAACTTGCCAGATGCTATCAGTAGAAAGGAGTGTACCAATCCAGAAACCAATTGCACCAACGAGCTTGTATCCGGGTGTGCCTGGGGTAACGAATTGGGCAATGATATGTGAGATAAAGATGACTGGCAGTGAGATTAATGCCACAATCCACCGAGCTAATAATTCTAAGTAGTCACCCCCTCCTTTTTTCGGCTCTCCTTGTGGTGATGATTCTGGTTTTGGTTGTGAATTAGATTTGTTTGGAGTGAGATATTTCATAAATCAATCGTGAGAATCTTGGTACAGTGGTGAATTCTTACAAGCATTTTTGAATCTATACTTCCATTTCCATTGCCTCTGTTCAATGCGTCCAATACATAAACCAGTTGAGTCATACACAAAAACTGTTTCATCTTCTAAATAACCTGTAGTGTCAGGTCTAGGGTTACGTTTTTTGGAGTCTAGATAGTTCCTGATTCGTAACTTACTGAATGAGGGCGTAACTCCAAGAGAGTTAATTTTGTCGGCGGTCGCTGCCCTTTGCTCGGCTTTAATGCGTTCTAGTTCTTCTGACTCACGAATAGTAATGCCATGAGAGTAAGTTTTGAATTGGGCTGGCAGTTGTGATAACCAAGGACTTGCGATTAACCCCATGCCCAATAATCCCAACATCGCTTGCTTCTGGTATTTCATTGCCACTCAACCGGAATATTTTACTGTTGGAGGCCGTCGATAGTTTGTGTTGTCTGGGGTGGTGGTGCATTAATAACACGAACGTAAACAGACAGCCCAATGCAAACTAGGAAAAAAATCACTGAGAATCCGAAAAGATTCTCCTTGAAGAACTTGCGCCATTTTAAGCTGGAGATTGGAATTTCTCGCTCAACAAAGAGCGTGTCAAATTTTTCAGATCCTGAATTGTCGCAGGTAGTTTCGACTTTTTTTCGGGTGTTGGGACTCCTAGTTCTTGTAAGAATGCTTCCGGGTCAAAACCAGAAGTAGCAGTATTAGTGAGTTTTTCAACCTCTTGTTTTACCTCATCCCCAGTCTTTAACCCGTACTCTTGGGTAATTTGTTGTCTGATTTCGGGATTCTTGGCCAACTGATAAATAAACGCTATTTCATCAAAGCCTTGCTCTGTCCGTCGCTGTAATGAACGAACGTCAAGCTCACTGGTTATTTCGTCGAATAACTCTTGCTCAAATTGATGAACTGCCAGCGCTTGGGCAACAGTCTTACCTGCCACAATGTCCAAGAATGCTTTAAATGTTTCCCGGCTAACTCCAGCAAGATGTAATTGCTCACTTACACTTTCTATGGCTTGAGTCTGTATATTCGTCAAATTGCCACTACCTCCTAATAGCTTCGATTTGTCGAGGGTTGCTTGCGCTAAATTAAACAACTTTTCTAAGCGATCGCTGATATCCACGGGAAATTCTTGAGCGTTCGGATCAACTGCCGGATCTGACTGAGCCAGTTGTTCTAATCCAGCAATAATTTGCTCTGGGCTGTAGCTAGCACTCAATAATTCAAATAATTCTGCACGGGTGAATTTGCTATCCGACATAATGGGTTTCTCCTAAACTGTGTGATGTAAATCCCAGTTGTTCTTGTTCAAACTGGGCGCGGGTGTACTCGACTTTATTTGCTTCAACAATTGCTTCGACAAGAGCCTTTTTGTCAATCCCTTGATTGATATCTCCAAACAATTCACCAATCTTTGCTATCACCCACACTTGATAAGATGTGATCGGTGCAGCACGGAGATTTTTCTCTTGGGCTAATGCCTGCATCCTTAAAAGTATTAATCTATACTCTGGAATCAAAGAAGCGACTTTTGCCCATCGTTCCAATGTCCGGGGACAAATACCTAAAATTTTTACCGCTTTCGCTTTTGACATTGGTAAAACTAAGGGATTTACCCCTGATTGGCTTTGTTTTTGATTAAAAAGTTGTTTTCTCCATCCTGATTCCATGAACTTAGTCAAATCCGTATCAATAGCCTCAAAAAGATAGTCAATATCCGTAGCATCTAAGTGTCAATATGGATATCAATATGGATGTCCATATTGATATCAATGATCAGCGTCTATTGACTGTCTATTGACCTTGCTCTTTTATCATAAAAAACCGCGCCAAGCGGTTCAAGCTACTAAGTTGACAACTTTGTTGACAACTTTGTTGATAACTTAGTTGATAACTTAGAAATTTTCAGTGCAATATTTACCAAGCTCCTTCGGAGCGAAAACTCTTACCTTCTTTCAACCATTTATTATGATGTATTGCGGCTAAAGCTTTTACTCTCGAAGATGGTTGACGATGAGTTCTAGACGATTTTTTGCAGGCATAAGCTGTCATTGTTCTGGCTCTAATATTTAAATATCCTGATGCCTCTTCAAAACTTAATCCCCAAATTTCACAAAAAACTAATGGGTCAAGTTCTTTGATTTCTTCAGTTTGTGCGTTCATACTTTAGCTCAAAAGTTAAGTTTTGGGGTAACTGCCATTTCTGGCAGAAGCGATCGCTTTAATTTATGCTTGGCTCTTTTATATGAACTGGGCAAATGATTTCCCCTATGGTCATTTTGAAGCCTGACTTTGTTTAACCAACACTGAACGTAGGTACTGCCGACAAGCTGCTTCTCCTCGATAAATCAGAATCCGCAGCGCCTGTATTTCCTGGATTGGAGAAACACAGATTTCAGCGATGGCAGCAATCAAATTCTGTTGCTGATGCACATAAGAAAGATGCTGCTGCTCTAACACAGCAATCTTGGAGTTTAACTGCTGTATCTGCTGCAATGCTTGTGTCAAGGACGATTCTTTGTTTTGAGAGCGATTATTTAGAGTTAACGTCATTTTATTTGCTCCTTATTTATTTAGATTTTTAAAAGCTTTGCCAATCGGGGCATTTCGCGCCCTCAATGCCTTCGGGATGAACAGAACAAATTAAAGGGGAGCCGTTGTAAGAGATCCCGTGATAGTATTTGCAACCTATACAACTGGTGGGTCTATTTAAAGGTCGAGGTCGGCGCAACATAACTTGGTCAATTTCATTTTGACCAGTAATTCGGTCAACCATGAATGCTGTGATCCCAGTCCCGGCTATTGCTCCACTAATAACGTACATGATATTCTGCCGAGATATTGAGTGCCGAAATATCCACAAATAATTGTTGCTGCTGCTGCACTAATTCCTTTGATGAAAAGACTACAATTCATCTTTTCTTACTTCTTTTTTACTGATGGTTCATTCTCAGTTAAAAGTCTGCCAAAATCGTAAATCGTTACAGTTGGCTTTGGTTCCGGCTCTAGTTTTGGTTTTGGCTCTATTACGAGTTCAGGACTACCCAACCCGACTGCATTTCTGATTTCTTGTTCCATATCAAAATTCCCCTTTTTGAGTAATCTGCTTCATCTTTCTTCCACGAGATACCCCGACTTCAGCGAAGCAAATCGGGGAGGGATAGTGGGTCAAACTTGACCCCTCGATGGGGTTAAGTTTGACAATTTCCGAGTTGACAACACGATTAATCCAGTGTTTCGCTGTATCAATCGAACTTTTTTAGCAGTACATTGTCCTAGCCTTTTCCAATTACAATCACTAACTGAAACTTGTTTTTCGGTATCGCCACTTACCCAACCGAAGAATGATTTTTTACCTTGGATAGCCTCAACAAAATCGCCTTTTCTAAATCCATGTCGAGTTGTAGTTCCACCATATTTACGTCTGTTGCCACCCTTAGATGGAACCATCAAATGCAGTTGCCTACGACTAATTGGAGGACGACGTAAAACCGTGAATTGAGAATTAGTAATAGTTACATTGCCTACCCAGCTTGCGCCATGATTTTTAACTCCCTCCCATGCTTGGTATTTAACAAACTTAGAACAAGCCAGCGTGACTGCATCAACTGCGTGAGTTTCTGGAATTTGCAGAGACTTGTCAGACTTTTCCTTGTGTAATCCCAGATGTTTGCGTAGATTTGATGTTTCCCAGCCTTTCCTTAATTCGACTTTAGCCAGTTCAGATAGGCGATTGATTTGATATCGCTGACCGACCATCACAGGGCTAAAACTTTTGCTACCTCGTGCTTCTACAACTTCTACAACGATTATTTTTACTGGGTAAATTTCACAAAGAAGTTTAATTGCTCGGTATTCCAAGTCTTTGTTTGCTCGAATACTTGGAGGTAATTTAGCGCAAACCTCGCGCGTCCCGGTTTCCGGGTGTGAGAGTTTGTAAGAAGATCCGCAACGATTATCAAATCTAGCTTGACGATGACTGCGTTGGTTGTAAGGTATTTTGCGATTAATTCTTCTACCGCGCCTACCCCTTCGCATCATAGCCCGTTGTTCCATTCGGTCTTTAACTGTTTTGAATGGAAGAACTAGGTGCAACATCTGTAGTGTGTATTTTTGAGACTGAACTGCAACACCAGAAAACATTTTGCCAGGGTCTAAACCAACAACAATCTCTTGAGTCTGGGTATCAGATGGTTCGGCTATTAATTGAACATAAAAAATACCTAGTTTGTTAAATTTACCGATAGCTTTTCCTGTTTTGATCCAACGTCTAGCTCGACTTGGCTTTGTTGGCATTAACGGGACATTTTCTGATGAAATTACTGGTACTCTCACTGGATATAATCCTTGAGTAAAGTTTAAGTCCCCTCGCCCACCATATTTAGGATGGCTTGCCATAATGCAACGCCTTTAATAAGAAGGCTTGAAGATAACTCGAACTGGGGAAGTATTCGAGAGTTCGTACCTAAACATGGCTCAGTGGGCTAGTCAAACACGCAAGACCTATTTCTTGCAAGCCCCACCCGATAACGTTGTAGGGTGGGGTTATTGACATCATCGATTGCATCCAAAACTTCCCCCAAAATATTGAAAGCATCGTTTAAAACCACGTCATTCAATGTAGAAAAGTATTCGGAGGATTCGATATTGCGATAATCTTGACTACTGTTAATAAGCCGCAGTGTATATTGACACCCTTGCAAGATGGCTTGAATTTCTGAAGTAGTTAGCTTAATTTCCATTGGTGTGTTCTAACGTTGAAAAACTGAATCAATTTCGCCGTTATCAATAGCCTTTTTTGCATGGACAACAGCTTGCGTATGATTGTCAAAGGTTTGAGTTGAAGGAGATGCCCAAGTTGTTTTCAAAAAGTCATGCTTCCCAACGTGAACATCTACAGCACCATCTGATAACTCAGTACTCTCAATTTTGTAGCCGCCATGTTTAGTTTTGTACTCTTTCATTGCCGTTAACTCACCTAAAATTTATCTCGTTGAATACTGAGGCTTGCTCCGACTAAAGAACTCCCTAAGAAAGCGGAAAAACTGACCAACATTGCACCCAGGCAGATGTTTTTCTGTTGCTCCCAACCAGAGATGATTATGTTGGAATTAGCATTCGTTTCGATAATCTCCATTCCCCAACATCCCATTGCTCCAACTCCTGAAAAGCCAGTTAATAGCAGAGAGGCGATCGCAGTCGTTTCTATGGTGAGATCAACGAAAATCCTGGGGTTAAATCTTTTTCGAGTCCGACGAAGAACTAATTTATTACGAGTGTTTGAAGGCAAAGATGATTGATGAGTTACTTTCTGTATTTTCATTTTGCGTCCTCCAATTCAATAAAAAACCCTGCACCAGTATTCTTAATCTTTACTTTTCTTTGATTGACTAACATTTGAATCACGCTAAGACTGAAGTTGATGTGACATAATCGAGCGCTACCCCCACGACGACGAAGATACTGTAGGCACAAGGAGGAATGGTCAGCAGGGACGGGATGAGTGGATTTTCTCGGCATAATGTTTTCTCTTTGATAATGCGAATAAGTGTTTAGGCAGAAAAATTAAGAGCATGGCTAGCTTTTTGCCAGTCACGCTCTTGAACCTTATAAATGTCGCCAGAAGTTCTTGCTGATAGTCTTGAGACTGACTACATTGGGTTCTGTTGCGGCTTCAGGAGCATGACCAACAGCCACCGCAGCAGCAATTGGTGCGGGTGTCGTTAACAAGGAATTGAGTAATTCTTGCTGATAGTCAATATCTGCTACTGTGCGGTAAACTCTGTGATAATTTATCTGCATCCCCAAAGGTGTTGGGACAATTTTCAGATATTCATTAAGAGCAGATATGTAGGTATCACCAAAATTCTGGAGAGCAACAGCCGGACGGATAATATTCAACAATTGAATAGCTCGTCTAATGTCTGCAACACTGCGGCTAGCATCAATCTCTGGCTGACTTTCACGGTAGCCCTTGCCTTTTTTTTCTGCTACGAGATTATGAAATTTAGTAATGGCTCTCTGATGATTGCCTAATGTGTGGACTTTGGTTTGCGCTTGATAACCGACTCTGCCCCACTGCACTGTTAAATTCCCATCTTCGACAATGGCCGCCCAGAATTTATTGCTGTTTCGGATAGCATCAACAAAGACTAAATAGATTTCCATGTTGATTATTTCTCCATTGGTTGTGGATTAGATATACCTAAAATCCTGTTCTTAAAGGTTTCAAAGCTCTCTTGTTTGGGTTTAGCAGGTGGTAGAACATCTTTGTTCAATAAAGAGTTTTTAAAGTCCTCAAAACCTGGATATTGACTCATTTCCTTCTCCGGTCTAATTAATTTGATTAGTGAATTGGTGTTTGAAAATCAAACACTTCTTTTTACTTGGGCATTGCCCCATCTAATTTGATGCTGCAAAGCTTCAAGTACTGTTTCCGCTTCTAGAATTGTTAGTCCATTTAAAACAGAGCAGACATCATACAAATCCTGGGGAATAGAATCAGGGATTACTAGCTCACACAAAGCGTCTTCAAGGGCTGTAGAAACTGGATATTCAGTTGGAGTGTATTCTTGTTGCATAACAATGTATGTAGACAGAGTTACTCGTAATAACAGTTTGGTTTCTCTATCTAATCTCTCTAAGTGTGCGCCGTAGTTATCAACCAACTGGTTGATTAAGTCTGTTTGTCCGTAATAAGTAACTAAGTCTGTTGCCATTTTCTTTGGTCTATCTAATTATTAAGAAGCTGGTGTTAATTTCTAAAAAAAAGTGTGATTGCCCCCATAAAATTAGGGAGCAACCGCAATTAATATCAGTTCATGTTTCTGTATTTGGCAGTTCTAAGAGACTGAGTTTTCGCTGCAACCACAGGACTACTAGCCTGTCGTGCGGTTGATGCCCATTCCCTCATCCGAGAAACCGCCGCCGCATCCTGAATTGCAAGCGGGGTAATCGTTTGACGACAGGCTTCGAGGTCAGCAAGTGTTACCTGCTGCGGTCTATCCTCATCGAATGCCAGCAGAGCAGCTTCCGAAGCAAGGGTTTCCAGTTCTGCTCCTGAAAACTTTGCAGTGTTGGCAGCGATCGCTTCGAGGTACTCCGATTCCAGGTGAATGCCAAAGCGTTGTAGATGAATCCCTAGAATCTGGACTCGCTCAGGCTCCGTGGGAAGATCAATAAAGAAATTTTCGTCAAATCTTCCCTTTCTCTTGAGTTCAGACGGTAGTGCTGAGGGGTCATTACAAGTTGCCACGACAAACACGCCACTGGTTGATTCCGACATAAACGTGAGAATATTGCCTAGAATCCTTTGACTGACTCCACTTGTATCGCCACTACCGGAGAGGGCTTTTTCTATCTCGTCCACCCATAACACGCATGGGGCAATGGCTTGGGCCGTTTTAAGTGCGCGGCGGACATTGCCCTCGGACTCGCCAACGAGTGAACCTAAAAGGGACGCAATGTCGAGTTGTAGGAGTGGTAAATTCAGTATAGTTGCAATGTTTTTGGCACAGTTAGATTTTCCTGTTCCGGGTGGGCCAGCCAGCAACACTCCTTTGGGTTGCGGTAAGCTAAGACTTCGTGCCTCTTGTGTAAACAGACGGCGGCGACGATTCAACCAATCACGCAGTAGATCGAGTCCACCGAATGGGATTGTCGCAGGTTTGCCCAACTCGATACCCATTTGAGACAGTAGTCGAGTTTTGTACTCGACGGCTTTAGGGATGAAATCAGCATCAACGATGACACCATCATTAGTTAAGTTTTCTTTGACTGTTAACCGCAGAAAATCACTGATTTCTTCTAAAGTTAAACCCAGTGCTGCACGAGAAAGAGTTTCTTTTTCAGCATTCTCTAGAGAAATAGTAAAAGTCAATTCCTGTTCAATAGCTGATTGTTGTAAGTCGTGTAAATAAGAATTGATGTGTTCAAGTATTTGGTCAATACTAGGCAAAGGGACTTCACAATAAGGAATCAATCTGACTAGAGATTCGTGTAGTTGTATGTTCTGACCCAACAAGACAATGCGTTTATCTGTGGGTTTTAACCTGTGGTAGAGGTTTTTGACCTTGGATAAAATTTCCCAACTCAATTGGGGTGAGTTCTTAGCAATAAAGGGGTGAATATCTCCGAGGATAAATACACCATTCCCACTAAAATTAGCAATGTAATCAAACACATACAACAGTGGATCAGCCTGGGGCGGCTTTTTGTACTCTGGTACTGGCTTAAACACCAATCCCCCATCTGCTGCAATTAAACATTGCTCTAAGTTTGATACCCCCAGGTTCCAGAAGAACACTGAACTTGATAGCTTGCTAGATGCCTCTGTGGTCAACCACTGAATAATCGTTGCTTCATCAGGCGAAAGCACATCAACAGCAGTGATAGGGATTTGTGAATCGAGCGTGGAGAGCAGATTTAAGAGTTTCATGGCAGATTTCAGATAACTTCAATTAATTTTGGCGAAGCCATTGTGACAAAATCAGTAGTCAGTTATCGCTAAAAACTGACTACTGAGTGACTAATTACTGGCGCTGGTATTGTTGATGATTTGCTGTTATACGTTGTGTTTGAGCTTCCGGCTTAAATTCACGTTCGCCCTGTACAACCCCCAACGCCTCTTCAAATGGCTGGGTAGCTGACAAACAAGACAACCCTTCAAATCCCTCCGCCTCCACTCGAACTTCACCTGTAGCCGAGTCAAAATGAATCAAAACTGAACGTTCCATATTTATCTCCTTTGATATTGCTTAACTTCTTGATGTCCGGCAAAAGTCAGCCGTAGAGTTTGTACAGTGCCGTTAGTAATTTGTGCGATCGCACACTCCCCAAACTGCTCTTGTAATTCGGCAGCTTTAGCTCTCACCATGCGTTGTCCATAAGCCAGCATTAATTTATTGCTGAAAAAGTCTTTGCCCAACTTTGGAACTGTCTCATAGCTATCGTGTATTACGTCATACACACCATTTGACTGATTCCATTTAAAACCGATGTCTGCACGGGCTTGAATTGTGCGACCAGATACAATGATTTCAGCACTTTGCCCCTGAGAGCCACCGTAGTATCCTTTTAGTGGCTGTGGATTTCGATGAACTTGCGGTGATAGATTTAAATCAAAAAGTGCTTGTAGCAAACAATCATGATTGCTTAATTTGGTTTTAACAGTTGAGAAATGTGACACAAGTTATCTCCAAGGCTTTCAAATTGGTTTGAGAAATAGTAGGAGTGTGATATCCTTTTTGGATTATTGTGAATACCACACATAAAATCCATTTGCAATTAGTCTTGGACAAATGCACCCTCGCCCAAGACTGTTTTTTTACCTAAACTTGAACGACATAACGGTAGCTTTCGACAAGCCCACATCGTCAGTCGCAAGTGATTGTAAATTGCGTTGTTCATCTAACAACTTGATGCGGATCTCTTGCATTTTTTGCTGTAAAAGACTGCGCGTATCAGAACCAAGATTTTTGGACTCAATCGCTGGATCGTTAACGATAGAATCTAAGTGCGCCATCATCGCCTCTAAACTGCTGCCAGCTTCCGGTGAGGCATTTGCTAGTAGTACCTGAACTTTCAGCAGATGGCGTTGCATTTTTCTTTTAAACTGTACGGGCTTGCGTCCTGGCTCCCAATCCGCTAGTTCAGAGAGAAGCTGCGCGGCGAGTTGTTCACCACCAGCGATCGCAGATTCCCTTAATCGTTGCTCCAGATTTTGGTCATACTGCTGAATAAACTTGGTAATCTGGTCAAGGCATTCGGCTTGCTGCTGATTGAGTTGTTCGGACAATGCCGGGATAATCACCGGACGACCGATAACAACTTGCAAATAGTCTTCAAGGTCGGTCAGAGTCGGGAATGCTCTTAACAAGTTGCCTTTGACTGACTCTTGCTTATCCTGTGCTAATTCCCAGGTGTTAAGTGAGAGGAACTGATCAATCCGCTCTTGATAATCAAGAAGTCCCGCTTCGTAATCAGCTTTTAATTGATTGCGTAAACCAGGGGCGATATTATCTCTGATATTGATTAGCTGATTCCACACAAGTGGAGCCAAATCAATCGGACAAATCCAATCACCAGTATCAGCAGACATCCACTCTTGAACTGAAGCAATCTCTTGCCTTAATTGGGCAGCAGCTTCATCGAGCTTCTTAAATACCTTGATTCCACGTAATCCGACTTCGGAATTGGTAACTTTCACGAGGTCTGATTCAATTTCAGAAACCTCAGCTTTTAGCACATCTGCCCATTTAGGTGCGGCAGACTTTGTACTTTTCTTTAGCTGAATGCGAAATCTAATGCGGGTTTTATTTAACTGTGAGAAATTGTGGCGCTCGACTACTGCATCAGTCAGGAAATTCACAGCGATAGGGTTGTCGATTGCTTGTACCATGATTATTGACCTCAATCATTATTTTTCACTTTCAATTAAGCGAAGCTTTCTTTGTGACTATTTGAATGTCTTTAGTAGCTCTATAGATTACTTTTTTAGAGCTATTTTGTAGGCGAATATGTCTTTTAATGACTGGTGGTTTATGTATTGACATGGCTTAAAATAGCTGAAGTTGTTGCGAATTATCCTGTACCACAGGCTTGTTATAAGTCATACCTTCGACTTCATAACAGCGAGTCATGAGTTTATTTCGGTTTAGTCGAAAGCTGACTTTTTTCCTTTGATTTGGCAGAGGTAGAAACAGATACTGTGGATGTTGTATGCTACCCTCATCTCCCAAATATCGACAATGTGTACCATTAATTTGGTAAACTTTTGATGAGCTTAACAGTGTCGCGTCATACACTTTGATCAAATTTGTTTCCATCTTAGTAGCAGTGAAGTGTGCCATAATTTGTTGTGGAATCGATTTTCCTCTACAGTCAGATTTAATCAGCCTGACTGTAGAGTTTTTCACGCATAATCTGATTCAATTTCTTCTTTGATTCATCTGACAGAGCATTAAAATCAAACTCTTCGGAGTTCAAAACTTCATCAAAACTTGTTGACTCATCGATAATATTGGCAATCAAACAAGATTCATCGTCGTAGTTCCAACCATTTGCTAAAAGCCACGGTAGAATCCCGTCAGATTGCAAAAGTTTTTCCAGGTCAAACAAGTCAGAAAATGATTGCAGATTTTCGACGTTGGGGTGAACAATTGTAATACTCATCTGTGATTAGTTGTGAATAGTTGAACAGCACATATTAGCTGTAGACAAAGCTTGAGTCACTTATAGCTACAGTCTCTCAAGCCCTGTTTACAACTTTTGCAGTCACAGTTTAGACATAAGTTGGTAATGTCTTTATCAATCAGATGTGCAATGTTAGATTCATGAATGAAGCTGATTTTAGTGACGCACAAGGCAGGATTTACCTGCCTTACTTCATCTTTAGGACTAAAACGCCATCTCAAGAGCAGCTTTTGTTACAGCAATTGCTTGTTTACTGACCTCACGCCAGTTCGTTTCTTCGTTGTAGGATGCCATGACTAATTCCGACTCTACCCACACCCGACAGAACAACACGCTCTCATCGGTTGTCCCTGGAGTAGGCTGTAGTGTAATCGGAGAATATAGTTGTTCTGGAGTAAGAGTTGCGATCGCGGTTAACAAGCTTTTAGAAAAATGAGTATCATAACCGGATTCTAAGATATACATCCGGTCTGCTTGTATAGTTATTAGCAACTTGCAGGTTTCTTTTTTGCGGCGTTCTGTATTCTCAAACCGTAGTTCTTTAAGATATCCAGTTAAGGCAGTTTGAGGGACATCACTTGGTTCACCATTGAGTGTGTACCACAATCCTCCGTGCTGACGATTGCAGTAGATTTTACAATTGCCAGCATCAGAGTGCAATCCCAGTTTCGGCTTATTGATTGAAGCGACCAACTGCTTGAGTAGTTCCTCTTGGCGCATTAAGGCAGCAAGTAAATCCGATGTTTCTTGAGGGTTCATTTGTTTGTACCAAAAGCATTTTCACTTTTGCATTGGCGTAGCCGTTTGATTGTGATATATGAAGCGTAGAGCCAATAAAACAGCGCTCTTGATTTTACAAAAGCGCTTTTTATTACTAATTATTTATAGTTACAGGTTATTCGTGTGAATTAAATCTTGCTAACAACTCTTCACGAGATAAACTAGACAATTCCAGTAAAAATCTTGCAAAGTCATCTGGTGATAACTGCAACAAAGTATTAACTACTCTTGAGAGTTCTTCATCCACAGAACCAAACCGGAATCTCAACAAATTTTCTACAACCTGACGGCGTTCTTGCTCTACTCCCTCTTGTACAGCAGCAGCCCTTGCTTCTTGATAAGCTTCTGTTAAGTTCATGATCAACTCCTGGTCATCTTCGGTTAAATCTGTCTGCGTCATCACACTGATACGCCATCTGTAAACCATTTCTAGAACATTACGGCGGATAATATTCTCTGGTGGAAGGGCAACCAGTTCACTTACTGCTTGGATTTGTACTTTTCCCCGACCCAACAGCCTAAACCACAGCGTGTCTGGAGTTCGCGGTAGCTTGTTAATCGCTACTATTGCTGCTCTTACTCCTTCAGGCAGAAAGTACACCCCGCTAATCCAATTGTCTAAATCTAGTTTAGCTTCAAAAGCCTTGAGCAGAGCTTTGGAAGCACTGGGAGAAATAATCCACAGTTGTGCTAGCTCGTTCTCCGCTATTGTTGTGTCTTCCCTATTGGCTTTACGCTGTGCGTCTGCAATCACAGTGAACAATTTCTGTAGACAACTACGTACTTCTGTTCTATTCGGTTGATTGCGAAACGGTTCTAGCAAAGTAGTATTTAATACCGCTATTCTACCCAATAATCCTAAAGTTTCTGCATCAACCGCAGATGTTGGTGTTGGCGAAAATAACACATCAACAAATCTTGTTTCATCAGTTACTTCCCTATTCGTTTTTACTTCCCCAAAGGGAGAAAGTAACTCTTCTAAAAACTGTTTGGCAAATTTATCATGAGGTTGTTGGATCATGTTATCAGTAATAGTCGTGTTGTATCATGCTGCTATTTCGGATTAGAGTTTGGTGCAAAAGCGATCGCCCTGCCTTGTCAGCAATCGCCTTTTCCCTTTAACTACGCCGCTACCAACTCCCGTTCTACAACTGGCTGATATTCCCGTAGCCGCTCCCATTCCTGTGGCGTGAGTTCGTCAAACGGCTTATCCAGCAGTTCCTTACAAGATGGTTGCGTCAGTTCTACCATCGACAATACCCACACCGCATCAAGGGCAGAATCACACGGAATTTTCTGCTGATGCACTGAAGTTGCCCGAATAACCCACCAACGACCATTAGTACAGCCTACTTCGCCAAGCTTTTGCTCCTGGTCGTAGATACCATCGTTTAGGATTTCAAACCCGTACTTTTCGCATTCATCAGCAATCTGTACCATGATTTCATTCCCCGTTGTAGCGACTGGGGTTTCTTCTTCTTGTATGGGCAGTGTTCCGCGCTGGTAATGCCATCTGATATAGCTGTGGCATCTTTTAAAAGTGTTCGCGCGGTGGATCTCCTCACCATTGACCATCACTATCCAAGGTTGCGTTAGGTCATCGTCGTGGGTAATGCTAGCTACGAGTTTTTGACCTGCATAGAATTCGTGATCTTCAAACGAAATCTCTACTGATCTCAGTTCTTCAACTGGTTTAACGCAAGAGGTTACAGTTGTTGTTTGTGGCATAATTTTAAGATTCCTTATGGATAGAAAGGCGATCGCACAGTTTTCCAGGCAGGCGATCGCCTTTTGATTTACATGAACAACGTTGTGCTTGCACAACGCTCACTCTTTTATTGGCGCAGCCTCATAAAGTAATTCAAAGGCAAAGCGTATCAGATGATGTCAAAACACCAGACAGCACAAAGCTGTAGAGAAAATATTGGGATGTTACCGTGTCCTCTGTACAGCCGCGTGGTAACAATTGAAAAGGCGATTGAGGAGTTCACAATCGCCTTTGTTCTGCAAAGATTGAAGTTTTTTACAACCAGTTTTTAGACTTGGTGGGTCATCGGAATCATCTCCGGTGGCTTGAGCAATACAAGTTTTTGGCTTCCGGCTGCTAGTCCCGGTGGCGGCTGGTTATTGTGGTTTCGTATCGTTAACTCGATTTGTAAGGGTTGAATTTTGAGCGCTTCTTTGTTTTTCAAAAGAGGCATCGCACTCGTCTCCTCTGTTATAATTACTATGTTACTACGCTCACCAGTGGTTTTCAAGCATATTTAACTGGTAAGCGTAGTAGACGATTATCTTAGCTGTTGTAATCTATGTTCCAAATAAGTGAAGTGATATCCCCATCTAAAGCAGCACAAAGTTTCTCTAGAATTTCTGTACTAACAGTCATCTGAGTTGGTTTTTTTGGTTTGTTAATAAAGACGTGAGGAGTCTCTAGCTGCTGAATATAAGCCACAGAAACTCCCACAGCATCAGATAGCTTTTGTCTACTATATCCAGCTTTCTCTCTAAGCTCTCTGAGTTTTTGGGCATTTTCTTCATTCCACCTAAACGCAGCGATGGGTGTTACATCTACTGTGATATTCATTTTTACTTTAATTTTATTTTCACTGCGCTCGCCAGTTGACATGATAATACTATTAATATACTGGTGTCAACCATAAGGCTACACCAAGCAAAGGTGAAAGCGATCGCTTTCAGCCTGCGTCAACTGGAGAAACACAACACCTGTTCAAAGACTCTCACGGTTAATTTTCTCAAGTCCAAGTGAAACTCACAAAGAATTCATTGCCGTAGAAATAAGAAACCGAAATCTGAAACTACTTAACTAGCTTTGAAAATCCAGGCAAGGTTTAAGAATGGCTCTCACCAGCAGTAATTTATTGTCTGCACAGCCTTCACTCTCTATACCTGGTAAATTTAGCACTACGTAGTAGAGGAATATTATTATGATTGACACTCCCCCGTTTATAAAACGGGGGATTCTTGGGTCAAAAGGGAGCTAGTGCTCAACCCCTCGTGGTCATTGGGATCTCCCCGGTGGCTCCAGCACCCGCCGCAGGTATCGCACTAGTGCTTTTCATGCTCTTTGAATACACATCTGAATGGCACATCTGAGTAGTAGGGGAATCAATAAAACAGGAATGAAATAGCAGCTTTTTTCTAAAAGACAATACCCCGAAAGAGCTTCAGGGTAAACAATGTAGCAATTTGTGGTAAAACAATTAGAGCTATCAATTGCAATAACAAATAACACAATGACGATACTGCCACAATGTAACCAAACACATCCCTTGCAAGAACTAGATAGATTTTTGCGTCAACTATTTCAAAAAACTTTCCAGGGAATTGTTTGTTTAATAGTTCTGTTTGGCGTTGGTTTGGTGTCTGCAAACGCGGTACAACCATTACGTAAGCCTGACCTGTGGCAAGTTTATCAGCAGTCGCTCAAGTCAGCCAAATATGTTGACTTGACTCATGTGATTGCTCCAGCAATTCCTGTATGGTCAGGTTTTGGTTCATCAAAGTTTGTGCCTGCCATCAATCCAAAAACAGGTTCACCATACACTTACCAAAAGGATGGGTTTGAAGCAACTGATTACCATTTATCCACCGATCAGCTAGGAACCCAACTAGATCCACCTGCTCACTGGAACCCTGACTATCCAGCTATCGATGAATTACCAGCGACATTTGCTGTTCGGCCTCTAGTAGTAATTCCGATTCAGGATAAAGTTGCCAAAGACCCTAATTACCACCTGAGTGTCAAAGATATTCAGGATTGGGAACGCAAACATGGCCCGATTCCCCAAGGCTCTGTTGTATTTGTGCGCTCTGATTGGTCTTCATCATGGCCGAATCCAGAACTAGCTACTAGAACTAAATTTCCTGGGGTGAGTCTTGATGCTCTCAAATTCTTACATTTACAACGCCATATCTTGTTTCACGGACATGAACCCCTGGATACAGACAGCACCCCAACACTCGAAGGAGAAGCTTGGCTGTTAAACAATGGATATACCCAAGCAGAGGGTGTTGCAAATCTAGATCAGGTGCCAGAAACAGGCGCGTTGATCTCTATTGGGTATCCCAAATTCAAAGGTGGTTTAGGAGGTTATGCACGTTACATTGCTATTTGTCCGCCAAATTGGAAATACGGCGTTTCAGTAGGTCAAATGCCGGAGTCCCCCCTGCAAAAAGCAGATAAACCTCTGCACTGGGATACAAAATTGGGTGTACGGGTACGGTGAAATGAAGCAATTGGGTTATTGCTTATATTACTTTCTACCAGACCCTACTCGCGTTCGCTTGAAAAACTTGAAATTATGAACCACGTTCAGAGGGTTTGGCAATTTGGCATAATTTGTCTTCTGAATTACTGTTTAAATGAGATATCAACAGAACAGACACAAGTCGCCTAAGTTGACCCAATGCTATAGAATAACTCAGCAGCAAATTCACAGTATTCGGTCATCGCTTCACCACAATCGGCTAGAAATGCACTAGAAAATAAATAGTTATTAGAGCAATCGCTCTTTCTTATTTCTTTGCGCTTAATGCCTGCTGACTTAATTGCATCACAATATTTTGGGGTAATGGGTCTATGACAGCATCAGTCGGCAGTGATTGGATAAAAGCTGTTACCTCTTCCCCAGTTTTATATTTCCCTTCACTCCAAGCATCAGCAATCTGTTTCGCTACCCGGTCAGCATCATCAGGGTTCGCATGGGCGGTAATACATTGAATATCATTACCTGTAAATGATATCCATGTCTGCCAAAGTCCCGTAACTGGATGCTGAACAATCCCTGTGGTCAGTTCATTGTCCTCAAGTACCGATTTTTTCTTTGGGCGACCAAATCCTTTAAACATAGCTGTATTTAGTAAACGCTACTTTAAAATGCCCAAAATCAAAACTGCGATCGCTCTAGTAAGCTGCTAACAGGTTTGACCCATTGAATTGTGGGGGATAATCTACTGGTTTATACATTCCCATTAATCACCTTGGAACCCAACCAGCTAAATTTATTTTCTGATTTGACCGTCACACCAGAACGCAGAGCAGAGACACTGTTAATGAGCCTTGAGGCGCTGTTGAAGTGGAAATCTCAGATTTTTGAATATCAGCAGAAGGTGAGAGAAAACAAACCACCACAGCAGACGGCATTATTTGACCTTACCCCTAAGGATTGAGGATTAAATAAGATCCAAAAATAGACAGAGCAATGATAGGGTGAACTTATCGAGTGACTACCAACTG
>NZ_JAVRBN020000049.1:0-40505 GCF_034531305.2 Nostoc sp. ChiQUE02 | reverse complement strand
ATATGATTCCTAAATGTAAATATTTGAAACACTCATAATTTCTTACTTCCTTAAATAGGTCTTTATACTCGGCACAATATTCATCTATGATGGCAACTGTTGGGTGAGCATCTCTTGCCAAATGTTTCAGGATTTGTAACTCTACATCCATTGGCCCGGTTCAAGACTTAACGGGAAAAGTCAGGTTTTTCAATAGGTTTTGAGATGCACTAACCTTGCAACCCACTCCATAATTCGTCAATTAGCATAAAGATACCCAAAAAGATTACTACAACCATAGATAACCATAGCGGAAAATAAAAAAAGGTATTTAAAACAATAACAATTTGACTGAAGAAAATAACTAAAAATAATAAATTTCTTTTGCGTACATTTATTGTTGCTTTTTCAATCACCTCTGTTGGTACTGGCAAAGGTATTACTGCACTGGGAGGAAAAGCATAAAACTGTTCTTGTTGAACAAATAAATCTGTCCAATCGTTTTCATCACACCACTTTTGAACCTGTACCTGGATCGAATTGCTCATTTTCTTCACCAGTTGTTTGACGCTGGATCGAGTTTTTTCCCAATCTGAGTCGGAAATATCGTGAACAGGAGAGATCCTATTATTAGGGCTACTTTCAAGGCAGTTAGCATCCACTGGCGATCAAATAAGCTAAAGAAATATTGTCTTACAATGTTCTTATGCCTCATCTTGTAACTTCCTTGAAGTATTAATTAGCAGCAATGGAAGATATTCACAATCATGCAGTTGCATTTAATTGACATAATGTTGTGTTGTAAATAACTCATTAAACTTTTCTAATCGTAGGAGCATTTAAATAAGCCTGAGGATTCTCAGGGTCAAACTCCAGACCATTAAAAAATTTCTCTATGCCCCGTGATGTATTTGGCGGAATCGCTTTTTCTTGACCAATAAGTTTAGCTGCTTCTCGCCACAAATCTTCGCGATTTACAGCCTCAATTAAAGGTTTAGTCTGAAATTCTGGGGAACGATGCCCCCATCGCATATCTTCAATTAAAAACCACAAATCATGGCTTTTGTAAGGGTAGGAAGCATTATTGCGCCAAAACTTAATCGCATGAGGACTATTTTCTACGACGCGACCGTTTCCATAATCAAACTTGCCCAGTAAGCGATCGCGAAGTAAATCACTTTTGACTCCCATCCATTGGCGTTGTGAGAGAATCCTTACCATTTCCTCCTTATTTTCAGGGCGATCGCACCACATCTGAGCTTCCAAAACAGCAGCTAGCAGTGCTTTAGCTGCCTTAGGATGCTTATCTACCCAGTTACCATGCATGGCGAGTGCTTTTTCAGGGTGATTGTTCCACAACTCTCCACTAGTTACAGCTGAGTATCCAAGCTTCTGTTTAATCAAACGATGATGCCAAGGATCGACCACACAAAAACCATCCATCGTCCCACCGCGCATGTTAGCTACCATTTGAGGCGGTGGTACCACCATCAGGGATGCATCTCGTTCCGGATCAATACCGCCGTAAGCAAGCCACCAGCGCATGAAAAAATCTCCTGTTACCCGTCGATAGGGAATAGCAAAGCGGGAGATTTCTCCACTCAACGCCTTCTGAGCCAAAGCTGATTTGAGGGCAAAACTGTCCAAACCAAGATTTAAATTTTTATGGGCATTAGCAAGTGAAATCCCTTGTCCATTCAAATTCAAACGAGCCAGGATATATATAGGTATTTTACGACCGTATGTAATCTCTCCTGTAGCAATCAGGTATGTCATGGGAAAGAGTAAATGGGCACCATCCAAGCCACCATCGGCTGAACTTAACATCAGTTTGTCACGCGTAACAGCCCAAGAAGCCTGCTTATTTACCTGGACATCAGGCATACCATACTTAGCAAAAAAGCCTTTAGCTTTAGCGATAATTAAAGGAGAGCAGCTGGTAACAGCGACGAAGCCCAGTTTAGCGGTTGTCACCTCAGGAGTATCGCTATAACCAGCATATACACCTGAACTCAACTGGGTAAGAGGGGAGCCAGAAGTGCCACGATGGGTTATGGTTTGAGTCAGTAGTGTTGCTGCACCTGTGGTTGCTAAAAATTTGCGTCTGGAAAGCTTTGCCATATCGATTCATCTCTTGCAAGTAAACAGATATATATACTTTGATAGTAATAAGCTAATCGTTATTTAAATTGCATCTCTGTATAACAGTATCCCTATGTTTTTCTAGCAAATTTAACTATGCAATTTAAAAAGCCGTTATGGTGGTAATTACGAATTTCGATAGGAGAAAATTAAGGACTAAAATCCTTGATTTTCTAAGCACTAAAGCGCTTACTACAAACTTTTCATTACTAGCTTAGATATTGTACTAGCCAAGTTTGTGTGATAGAGTCTAAACTGATTTAGGCAAAACGCTTAAAACTTGGCTTTCTATATATTTAACCTGCTGCTGTCTGTGCAGAAATTGCATCATCTCATGCCGGAGTGCATGATATTTAGTACTATCCATAATCTCCGTCGGGAATCGAGGATATACAAAAGGTACTTCCAAAACTTGATCGATGGTTGCACCAGGGCCATTTTTCAACATTACCACGCGATTAGAGAGCAATAGTGCTTCATCTACATCATGAGTAACCATCATGGCAGTGATATCGTTTGTATTACAAATATGCAATAACTCAGTTTGCAGAGAACTACGAGTCAGAGCATCCAAAGCTCCAAATGGTTCATCCAAAAGTAGCAGCTTGGGCTTAATCGCTAAGGCTCGTGCTAGCGCCACTCGTTGCTTCATTCCGCCAGAAAGTTGTGTTGGTTTTTTGCGAATGGCATCTTTCAGCCCCACCATTTCCAGGGAATCAGCAATTAGCTGATAGCGTTCTTTCTTGGATTTATGACGCATTACCTTATCAACAGCTAAGGCAACATTGTCCCAAGCAGTTAACCAAGGTAAGAGGGAATAGTTCTGAAACACCATCATCCGATCGGAACCAGGTCTGCGTACTAATTGACCGTCAACTTGCACATAGCCTTGTGTTGGTTTCTCCAAGCCAGCCACAATATTAAGTAAGGTAGACTTACCACAACCGGAATGACCGATGAGGGAAACAAAATCTCCCGGCATGATTTTTAGGTTAATATCTTGGAGAACAATATTTTTACTACCATCCGATAGTTCAAATTCTTTTTTTATCCCTTTAATTTCAACAAAACTAGACATATTTATTATATTCCTCTTATGTCTTATAACTTATAAGTTTTTTCTGCAAGCAGGCTATTCTTGTGGAGTTAATTTTAAGGATAGATAAGCCATTATTTTGTCTAGAATTAGACCAACTCCACCCAAGTAAATAATTGCCAAGATGATTTCACTAATATCTGAGTTGTTGTATGCATTGACGATAAAAAAGCCAATTCCATCGTAAGAAAGCAACATCTCAGATGCAACAACAGCTAACCAAGATAGACCTAGTGCAATCCTTAATCCTGTGAAAATGTAGGGAAGTGTAGCAGGCAGTAAGATTTTAAAAAAGTTCTCAAAAATTGTGAGTCCTAAAATCTTGGAAACGTTGGTGTAATCTCTAGGAATCAATTGCACACCCAAAGCAGTATTAAGGATGATTGGCCAAATTGCCGTGATAAAGATTACAAAGATGGCTGAGGGATTGGGTTTGAGGAAAATAGCCTGAGCAAGAGGTAGCCAAGCCAGAGGCGCAACCGGGCGCAACAGTTGGATAATTGGGTCGAATGCAAGTCTAGTAAATTTGTTCAAGCTAATAATAAAACCAACAAAAATACCTACTATTGCAGCTAGGGAGTAGCCAAAAACCACTCGTCCAAGGCTGTCAATAACCAACCAAAACAATCCTTTATTATTACCTCCCTTGTTAAAAAAGGGATCGATAATTAAGTCCCAGGTATCAATTATAACCTTAAAAGGAGAAGGCAGTGATGTTTCAGGATTTAAGCTGATTAAATACCATACAATTAACAGAATTATGATGCCAAAAACAGAGGGAATAATTTCTTTATATTGCTTGTAAAAACTATGGTATATATCATTTTTAATCTTTATCAACATTGAGTTAAAGCCTTATGTATAACAATACTAATTGCATTGAGATCGTACCTATTTAGATAAAAAATACAAGAATAAATACAGCAAGTTAAAATTTTATGAAGTATACAATTTAACTCTCAAATTTAGCTATAGAATCTGTTTTACTCCTGACTTATCCTGCTTTTTACAGTTTGATGATACAAATCTTTTTGGGAGAGCGATCGCGACTTAAATTCGTATTAGCTGATAACGCTAGATTGACGAACAAGAAACTCGCGGATAGCTGGGTCTTCTACTAGACCGATGGCGCGGGTGTAAGCCTGTTTAGCTTGTGAATTCTGACCCAAATGCTTAAGCAAGTGAGCTTTGAGCGCCCAATATGGCTGATAACTTTTGACAGACTCGGCAGGGAGTGCTTCGAGGAGCGCCAGACCTTGTTCCAACCCTTTGGCTTCTGCGATCGCTGCGGCATGTCCAACTAAAGCACCCAGTGTTGGCGAAAACTGAATCAACCCTTCATATAAAAGTGCTAAAGTCTGCCAATCTGTGCGCTCAGTCACTCTACGTTGAGCGTGTGTCGATTGAATAGCAGCTTCCAACTGAAACTTTCCGAGCTTCTTAAATTTTGCTGCTTCGGCAAGTTCGCGCTCCGCCTCGTTTAACATTGGCTGCGACCAAAGTGTAACGTCTTGCTCTAAAAGCGGAATATAAGCACCGTTTTTCGTTCTACGGGCATCACGACGCGCTTCACAATGTAACATTAGCGCTAATAGCCCCCGTGCTTCAGGTTCTTCTGGTAAAAGTTGTACGCACAGACGTGCCAACCAGATGGCTTCTTCTGTTAAACCCTTACGCCGTGGATCAACCCCAGTCACGTTCTCCCAGCCATTACTATAGGCAGCATAGATTGCCTCTAGCACAGCATCCAACCGCATCGCCAGATCCTTGGCTTCTGGCAACTCGAAGGCAATACCAGCATCTCGAATCTTAGCTTTGGCACGGACGAGCCGTTGGCTCATTGTTACTGGGGCAATCAGAAAAGCTGAGGCAATCTGAGCAGCATTCAGCCCAAGCACTGTTTGCAGCATTAAGGGGGTACGGATACCTGCATCAATCGCTGGGTGAGCACAGATAAATAGGAGCTTTACGCGATCGTCTGGGAACAAAACTTCTAAAGATGTCTCCTGTTGCACATCATCAGCCATCAGCTTGAGTGCATAGGCTGCTGAGGCTTTCACCTTAGCGTGTCGGGCATCATCGATCAGGCGACGCCGTGCAGTAAGCAGCAGCCATGCTTCTGGATTATCAGGGACACCTTTTTCTGGCCAAGCTTTCAACGCAGCCAGGAATGCATCGCCAAGCACATCTTCCGCAGCAGCCACATCATGTGTGCGAACTGCCAGGTATGCAACTAATTGCCCGTATGAGTTACGTGCTGCGAGTTCTGCGGCTTGACGTGCATTCACAGTAGTCATTAGCCTTGAGTCATTGGCAAGAAAGGTCTAACTTCAATTGCACCGTCAGCGGCTCCCGGACAACGAGCCGCCCAATCCAGAGCTGCATCCAAATCTGGTACATCTATGAGGAAGAAACCGCCAAGTTGCTCTTTAGTGTCGGCGTAGGGACCGTCTTGAACATGCCGTTGACCATCGCGCAATCGCACTGTTGTACCAGCATGAGGCTGATAAAGCGCAGCACCGCCTGCGATCGCACCAGCTTCAGCTAGAGCCTTTGCATAGGAGCTGAAAGCGCCCCAATAAGCATCTTTCTGCTGTTCATCTGTACGATTATTGAAATTGGTTTCGCTTTCGTAGACTAGGATTGCGTACTGCATGTTAGTTCCTTCGTTGTGAGTTGATTTCGAGTTTGGTATTTTCCGCGCTCAACTATATGACGTTTAATTTATGGACATTTCGACAGAAATCGCAAAATTTTTTTCGGGAACACCAATTATTGGCTATCGTCCTGTGCTTACTGGTCAAGGCACGCATTTTCCAAAGCACATCCAGAATACTACCAAAAACTCTTAATTTGTCGTGCATTGAGCAAAATTTATAATTATGCCGATTGGAAGGCTTTTGAAAAGCGCTTTATTATCCAACCCATAACCATAGCGATCGCTGAACCTAAAATAATAGGTGGTTCAGGAACAGTTTTGACTACTTTGCCAGATCCAGAGATTGTATTCTCGAATACTCCTTGACTTGCATCAAAATACCCTGTTGTCACTAAGAAGTAGTTTTTATCTGTAGTCAAAGATACATTATTGAAACCAGAACGGCCTTTTTTGGGAAAGTCGTCATTACCAATGACAGCATTTAGCAGTGGGTTGTTTGGGTTAAAGTTGTCTGTGTACAAAAACAAGTAGTTGTCCCATTCTGTTGGGTTTGTAGCAATACTCAGAAAATTATACAAACCTTTAGTGTCAACTTTGAACTCGAATGTACTATAACTAGCAACTGTACCTATACCTGAAGGTAGAGTAGGAATGTTTACTTCATTGGCGACAAAGGGACGAGTCCATGTAGGTTGACCTATTGTTGTGCTTGTATAAGTAAAATCGAAAGCTTGTGCAGGTTTAACACCAATAACAGCAACAGATAGGGTAAAACCAGCAGTAGCAATGCCGAGCTTTAATTCCATCGGATAATTCTCCAAACGGATAAATTGAACTATTTACACACGTAGAATGAAAATCGAACTAGTCAATAATAGGCAGTACCAAGCAGTAAAGAGTAGGTAGGTTTTATGGTCTGCGGCATAAGAACGCAAAACTAATAATCGTACAGCAATAATACAGCTCAACAAGAAAAGTGCAATATCCCACAGCATAACTACCAAAGTATTGCCTGCTGGCATCATCAAACATAAATGGATTAAAAGTGGGTACGCTAAAAAGCAAATACTTACTAAAATTCGACTTAAATCCTCTCCAAATACTAGTGGAAATGTATTCCTACCAATTGCTTTATCGCCTGGAATATCACGAAAATCTTGAACAGATATCAGAATTATACAGGCACTACATAATATCACCAGCCATAACCAAACAACAGGAGAAATTGGTGCTACTATTTGCCAAGCTGCTCCCATCTCAGACATGATTCCAAATCCGCTGAAAACATTTTTGGTCATCCAATGTTTTGCACCACCCAGGTTGTTATGAGCAATAAAACTGAACTGCCATAAAATTGCCCATTCAATTACTCCTAACCACCAAGCTACTGCTGTAAATAGCATCATAAATATATACCCACGAATCTGAGCGCCGCCATAGGAAATGATGCCTTGGACTAATGGACGGTCTGGCTTGTTGATTTTGTCTTCTTCGATATCGGTGATTTGGTTGGATATACAAAATGACGTAATACATAACCAAAAATAGATTAAACTACCAGCTAATATCGATATCACATGAGCCAAAGAGGTGGGAGGATAATTTACTAAAGCAGTTATAGTAAATAACAATCCAGGCACAATTGACATTGTAATATCGCGTCGAATGAATAGCCAATTTATTTTTAATTCTTGAGCAGTATTTGTGAAGAATAATTTCCGCGATCGAAGAATTAGGTTGCTAATAGCGATCGCACTCGAAAAAATATCGAATGATAACTTTTCTTCAGCAATATCTGGTAATTCTTCTAAATCTACCTGAACGACGTTGATCTGCTGTGTGAGAGCCTTATGTTGAGATATAGCTTCAACAGCGTTGGTCAGAGTTTTCTCAGACATATTTTTCCTAGCCAGAGAAGTATTGAGACTTTTTTTTGCATCTTTCCATCAAATGATGGCAACTGATAATTTTCTAAGAATCAGTAGACCTGTCTTGAAAATAGAGGCTGAAAAAACGCAAAAATTTTCCTAGATTATTGTCATCGTTCCTTGTGAGCGTATCTCATGAAGTCTCTTGCAATCTTCTTACTTCGCGCAAATAAGATCGCAAAAAAATGATTTTTGCAAGAAGTCTACTCTTGGAATAAATCTCAGTACTACCTAATCCTATGCAACAAGAATTTATCCATGCATCGTTCTGCTAAAGCTGCAATAGTTAACGAAGGATTAGCGCCTGCTGAACCTGGAATCAAAGAACCATCAACAACAAATAAATTAGGATAACCATATACCTGACCGTAGGTATTGCAGACTTTCTCCATAACTGCACCACCAAGGGGGTGAGTTGTGCCATTCAAATCGGGTGGTCCTGCAACAGTTGTATCATTGGCTTTGTCGAGCAATTGATATGTATATTGCAACGCCTGAGAATTTTTTTGGTTGTTAGCTGAGTTGGTGGGCCAAAACAAATCAGCTGACTGAGTAGAAGCATTGTAGGTGAAATAGCCTTCCGGTTTAGCAATTGCCTGACCAAGAGAAGCAATGACACCATTCTGTAAATTAGGAAGAGGAGTTTGCTCGATAATCACCGGAGCAATAGGATTATCAAAGTGTTCAATTACTGATGTTGCTGGGCCGCCTTGTGAAGGATTAGTTGGATATTTGTTGATGACAACACTGAGTGCATCACCGTTAGTTCCCCAAAATTGCCCTACATACTTATTCAAGCGGCGTAATGTGCCATTAACCTTGGCACGTAGTAACAGTTCAGTAGTTCCAATCGAACCAGCTGCTAAAAATAGATAGCGACAAATCAAAGATTTTTGTCCAACTACAGTCCCTTGCTCATTGATTTGATTACAAACAATTCGGAAACGTCCGTTATTTAATTCCTCTATCCTAGTTACCACATGCAAAGGTCGAATTTCGACGTGACCAGTGGCTTCTGCCATCTTCAAGTAATTTTTGTCTAAGCTATTTTTTGCACCACTGTTCGCCCCATAAATTAATACACCATTAATAGCAGAAGGAACTTTCTGACCTGTAATTTCCTGACGAACGATATCCCAATTAACTGCCATGCTGTGCTTGCGGACTTTGAGACCAGCTTTAGCTCCCTGCTCCATGAAAATGCGGCTTGCTAAATAATAATCGGTTTGTAAAATATCGTCTGGTATAGGAGCCGACTTGAGAATAGAACGCACCCGTGGGTAATAAACCTTATCTAACTCTTCGTAGTTGATGCTGCGTGGAAAGGCTTTATAGAATATTTTTCGATCTGGCTGATAGGTAACAGCACTGTAGACAAGGGAACTACCTCCAACGCCTGCTCCTCGATAAGCAGTAATACCATTGCCTACCTTGACATCAAGGACACCAGTATAGATGTCAATGGGACTCTGATCAAAAAACAGTGTAGTTGGACTAAGCCAAGTAGTACGGCCATCTGGTTTCTCAAATGTAGCGAAAGTATCGCCTGCATCAGTGATTGGCCATCTTCGCCCACGCTCTAGTACAATTGTTTCAATTTTTGCCTGACCTAGGCGTAATGATGCGACTGCTCCACCAAAACCGCTCCCAATAACAATCGCCTCAACATATTCTTCACTATTAAAGGCAGAACCACGAATCGCAGATATACCTATGCTGGTGGTAGCTGCAAGACTTGCCTGAAGAAAATGACGACGTTTTATGAGCTGGGACATAATTAATCTCCTACACGAGCGGCTTTTGTCCAAATAAATACACACAAGTTAACCAAAGAAAGCACAAGGAGAGAGAGCCAAATGTGTCCTCAACCCATGTCTGCTCAGAACTAACAAGGGTTTCATCAGCCGCTCACAATCTTTGATTTCACAAATATTTGCGATTGGTCATTAAAACAAGTGATAAGCAAGGGTGGTTTACTGTTTTACCACCCCTCCTTATATTAAGAACACAATCTATAATCTCAATCTGCAGTACCTAGACAAACAAGAAGTGACCACTAGCTGCTAACTGTTGAGGCCCAACACCAGCAACTACAGCAATTAGGTCATTGTTAGAATAAATTCCGGCTCCTTGTGGTAAACCTGTCAAATCAGCAGGAACTGGGCCCAGTCCGATAGTAATTTGGATGTCTTCAGGTAGTTGGATAAAATCCTCATTGAGATTGAAGTCAGTAATCAGAGCGTAGTCCTGATTACCCAGTTTGTCGTAATAGACTGCACTATCTTGGCCTACAGTGAATTCACCAAAGAAAAAGATATCGCTACCGCTACCGCCAGTCAAGATATCAATCTCAGGTTTGCCTAGTCCCAGTTCTGGAGGGAAAGGGTTAGAACCAAATAATCGGTCGTCACCGTCGCCACCAGAGAGAGAGTCACTGCCAAGATTACCAATGAGAACATCATTCCCAGACTCACCAAAGATTTTGTCGTCGCCAGTATCACCACCGAGTCGGTCGGCTCCATCACCTCCATAGAGGATATCGTTGCCTGAACCAGCAAAGACTTTATCGTTGCCAGCATCACCATAGATGACATCTTCGCCTGAACCACCAAGGATGTTATCATTACCAGTTCCACCATTAATGGTGTCATTACCATCTTGAGCAGCAATGTCATCATTACCAGTTCCACCATTAATGGCATCATTACCACCGCCAGCAAAGAAAACATCATTGCCAGCACCACCCAAGAGAGTATCATTTCCCTCTACACCAAAGTCGAGGTCGCCATTGAGGTCAAAGTCGCCAAAAATTAGGTCGTTACCAGCACCTGCATCAACGAAGTCGTTTCCAGCCCCAGAGATAAAATCGTCATTGCCGGCACCACCAAAGAGGCGGTCATCCCCATCAAGGGCAAATGTAGTGTTATTGCCGCCCAAGGTAAAAATTGTGTCATTGCCCGGAGTACCGATGAAACCTTCGGAAGCATCAGAGCCTGTGAAAATTCCTGTCCCTGGTGTAGAGTTGGGAGTTGGATTGCCAAAGACAAAGCGACCACTAGATCCCAACTGTTGGGGTGTCACACCAGCAACTATGGCAATCAGGTCATTAACACCATTTCTGTTAGCGTAGATAGCTGTTCCTTTTGGCAAACCAGCAGCTGTTGGCCCTAGTCCTATTATGGTTTGGAGACTTTCTGGTAGCTGAATGAAGTCCTCTTTAACATTAAAATCAGTAATTAAAGCATAATCTTGATTACCTAGTTTGTCGTAGAAGACTTTGGTATTTTTCCCTGTGGTGAATTCTCCAAGGAAGAAGATATCGCTACCACTACCACCTGTTAAAGTATCAATTTCGAGTAATCCTAATCCTAATTCTGGGGGATAGGGGTTAGAGCCTACTATCCAATCGTTACCATTACCACCTGATACTAAGTCGTTGCCAACATTGCCAATCAGCAAGTCGTTTCCAGCAGCACCATAGAGTGTGTCATCGCCAGTATCACCGCCGAGTCGGTCATTACCGTCACCACCATAGAATAGGTCATTGCCTGGTCCCGCAAGACCTCGGTCGTCTCCAACACCACCACGAATCGTGTCGTTCCCTAAACCACCAGTCAATAGGTCGTCACCAGCATCGCCATTGATGACATCATTACCATCTTGACCAGCGATGTTGTCATCTCCAGTTCCACCATTCAAGATATCATTGCCAGCGCCACCCAAGAAAACATCATCCCCACCACCGCCATTTAGGGTGTCATTTCCTTCCTGACCAAAGTCGAGGTCTCCATTGGAGTTAAAGTCACCAAAAATTAGGTCAGATCCATCACCTGCATTTACAAAGTCATTTCCAGCACCAGCGACTAAAACATCATTCCCAATACCACTTAATAGACGGTCATTGCCACCAAGACCGAATAAAACATTATTGCTAGTTAACGCTTCTGTGTTAATTTTGTCATTACCTGGAGTGCCGATAAAAGCCTCACCAGTTGGTGCATAAATTGGATTTGGAGTGGCGATGAAAATTGTGCCATTAGATGTTACTTTGCCAGTGTAAGGGTTTGTAGATATAGAAGTTTCATCTACTAGTAGTTGTGAGATTACTGTTTTAGGTTTCGCCATATTTTTTACTTCTTTGTTTGTGGAATATCAATGACCAGCATAGTCCCATGCTGTTGGAGCGAGTTTCTTCTACCAAAGAGTTTCAGGTTTGAAATTATTCAATTTGATACATTCATTGGGAATGTTATATATGTATGTCACCTAAATCTTTGTAGAGCCTTTAATGCTCTTTTCAAACCACCTAATAATTAATATCTGCGGTTTTTAAACAATTTCGGGAGTGGTTTGCTGGCTTGTTTAGAATCATACAATGCTTTAAGTTTTTTGTAAATTAAGAAAAATTTAACATTAGGTACATTTTGGGTTTATTTTTTGCGAAATTAAGGAGAGCTTAAGATTAGGTAAATTCGCCAAAAATGTCAGAGTAATAGTGTGAATTTAGAGGCACTTTCAAGAGCAATTTTGGGGCAAATATACAAGATATTTGTATTGCCCTTTAAAAAAAATTTTAAATTTAATGCTTGTGACTTTTGTTTATACAAGCAGATATTCTCGGTAGTGTTGCCAGATTTGTTGGTCTGGTTCTGCACTATTGTTTGGTAAGCTTTTTAGAGGAGTGTCTTTAATCTCAATTCCTGCTTCAGCTGCCATGCTGCACAATATTTCACTCACTAATCCCGTATAGCCAGCTTGGTTACCAAGCAATTTACGGAATTTGGCGGCGCAAGTAGCTCCTTTAGCCAACTCAAACACACGATCGCCAGCTACTTTTCCTAAAGCTTCTATAGTTGAGCGTTCTGCACCACCAACCGAAGCACAAACGTAACCAATACCTCCCCAAAGGTCTGTCTGTCTTGTGGCGGGAAAAGCGTCTATAGTCGTCGCAATTCGGTTAACATCAGCACAATCTACTAACCAGATGCTGCGACCTAGACCTTGGTCAAAGACGCGGCCCAGATAACCAGAAAGTTGCACAGGAATAGCTTGACCGTCTATGTAGTCTCGCCAGTAATAAATACCATGATTGAAACCATAACCATCAACTACTGGCCAACATTCTATGGGGTGCTGTTGATTTAAATATGGCTCAATAGGCAGTTTACACCGAACTAGTCCCAAACCTACTCCCAGATAAACCATAGTCTGATAAGCTGCTGTGGTTCCTTCGAGAAAAGCCTGGACTCGATTCTGCTTCTGGGGTTTGAGTGCATCTAGTTCAGTAAGACCTATACCTACACCTTCTAAGGCAAATCCTAGCAACTCAGAGTCAATTGCATTTAGCTTGGCGACGATCGCCTCTGGTTCTTCATCAGCGATCGCTGCATGGTATCCTTGCCACATACCTTCAGCAGTATGTCCAAATCGCTGTGGCACTTTCGGATCTCTCACCATTACCTTACGTCCCGCCAAATTAGCTTTCATCTGTGCCCTAGCTTGTTCGGCGCTGATTTGCCAAGCTTGTTGTATCATCTTGATTGTCCTTGTTGAGCAATAGTTTCTTGGGAGAGCATTTCTAAAAACTTTACCAATGTGTATAATTTTGTACTAAACTGCTAGGGTCGTTCTAACTGGATGAAAAACACGCGCTCGGTAATGTTGCCAGGTCTGAGATTCTAGTGGTTCGTTATCAGTCGCTAAACTATTAGCTACAGCATTAGCACCCATTCCCCACAACACCTGACAAGCTAATTCTGTATAAATCGAGTGATTGCTAAGAGATTGGCGGGACTTGCCAGCGTAAGCTGTTCCTTGGGCTAATTGAAATCGGTAAACACCTGCTATATTTTTTAGGGCTTCTATGGTTGCACGTTCGGCACCGCCAGCGTAAGCACAGGCGTAACCTACACCACCCCACAAGTCTTGCCGTCTATCTGGTGCAAAGCTATCAATGGTGCGTGCGATGTGATTGACATCGCCACCACCGATAAACCAAATACTGCGACCCAAACCTTGGTCAAAAACACTGCGAGCATAACCAGAAATTTGTTCCGAGATGACTTGATTATCAAGTGAGTCTTGCCAATGGAACATACCTTGATAGTAGCCATAGCCATCGACTGCTAACCAACTTCTAGCAAAGTTGAGTTTTTCTAAATGCGGTTTGATAGGGAGTCCAGCACGAGCCAACATCAAACCCAAACCCACATAAACCCAGTTATGATAAGCTGCACCATCACCTGCAACAAAAGTTGCCATGCGATTTTCGCTGCTGGGTGCGAGTAAGTCGCGTTGCGCTAAACCCATGCCTACGCCTTCGTAAGCAAATCCTCGCAACTCTTCATCGATTTCATTCATTTTAGGAGCGATCGCTCCTAAATCTTCACTAGCGATCGCTACATGATATCCTTGTAAAACTCTACTACCAATCTTGCTTAACCGTTCTTGCACTCCAGCATCGCTGTTTTGAATTCCTCGTTTGGCCCAAGTATCAGCCATTAAGGCGTTGGCCTCATTTGCTTTAATTTGCATTATCTAAATTACCTTGTGAAGCAATAGGTACTAAGCTGCTAAGGTTGTTCTAACTGGATGTGGTATCCGCGCCCGGTAATGCTGCCATACTGGAGATTCTGGAGTTTCGCCATGAGTGGCTAGACTGTCAGCCACTGCATCAGCACTCACTCCCCACAACACTTGACAAGCCAATTCTGTGTAGACTGACTGGTTACCAAGACATTGACGGGACTTAGCAGCGTAAGCAGTACCCTGCGCTAAATGCAAGCGATAAGCACCTGCTGTATTTCCTAAGGCTTCTATGGTTGTACGTTTTGCACCACCAGCGTAAGCACAGGCATAACCTACACCACCCCACAAGTCTTCTCGCCTATCAAGTGAAAAGGCATCAATGGTGCGTGCGATGCGATTGACATCGCCACCATCGACAAACCAAATACTGCGACCTAAACCTTGGTCAAAGACACTGCGGGTATAACCAGAAATTGGTTGCGAGATTACCTGATGATTGAGTGAGTCTCGCCAGTAGAACATACCTTGATAGTAGCCGTAGCCATCGACTAATAACCAACCCTTAGCGTTATCAAGTCTTTGCAAATGCGGTTCGATAGGTCGCCCAACTCTAGCTAACATCAAACCCAAACCCACATAAACCATGTTTGCATAAGCTGCACCATCACCTGCAACAAATGTGGCTATACGATTTTGGCTACTGGGTGTCAGAAAATCACGCTGTGCTAGTCCCATACCGACACCTTCGTAAGCAAATCCCCGCAACTCCTCATCGATTTCATTTAACTTGGGGGCGATCGCTTCTAATTCATCAGTAACAGCTGTATGGTATCCTTTCATTAACGAACGACCAACCTGTTCTAATCGTTTCTGTATACCAGCATCACTTTCTTGCACATCGCGTTCAGCCCAAGTAGTTATCAAATCTGTCGGCAGTGTCGCTTTATTCAAACTTGATTGCCAAGCGTCTTGGATCATCATCTTTCTCCTGATTTAAAAAGCTGGATGCATTGACTTTTCTGGAATCCAAGTTCCGTGGAAACCGTAAGGAACTCGCTGGGGTAGAAGAATGCGAGCTACAGGTTTATCTGTGATGTCTTGGGCATTCACCACTACTAGCTCTGAGGTTTTTGTAGCTGTGTCGTAGACGAAAGTTAACAACCAACCATCATCCTCTTGAGTCGCGTTAGAACGGGGGACAAATATTGCCTCTCCTCCATAACGACCAGTCCCCCACTCATGCACTTGAGAATAACCATTGGCAAAGTCATACTTAATGAGTGCATCTAAAGTAAATACAGGTAGCAGTTCCGGCACCATTCTGGCTGTATAACCGTATCGATTCCGTCTTCCGACAAATTGCTGATTTAAACTAGGAAATTCTGAAGCTAAATCATCAATTTTTCCTTCTTGGACTGCACCTGTGCGGAGATTGAATCGCCACCCATATAACTGTGGTTTATTAATTTGATTGTGACGTAAGTTTGTTTTTGTCGGTATGTTCAGCAGTTGAGCATCATCTGTGCGACAAGCAATAATGACGACTTCCTCTTCTGTTTCATAGGCGTTGAGAATATGTAAAACGTAACAGGTAGAAACTTCAAACCAGCGGATATTTCTGCCATTGCTATGACGGGAAATAATACCAAAACGGCTGGGCCGATTTGGTTCAAACATATAAGCTGGTTCTCTGCGTTGTAGCCTTTCTAAGCTAAATGTCAGGGGCAAATCCATGAATATTGTGTAATTTGCAGTGATGGCAAAGTCATGCATCATCACCCCTGTAGGCAAATCAATCGGAACTGTTCTTAATAACTCTCCCTCAGATGAAACCACGCTATACCTTAAATAAGGTGGCTCTAGTAGAGAATATCCAAAAAACATCATTTCCCCAGTTACAAAATCAACTTTGGGGTGAGCGGTGAAGGGAGAATTCAGTTGATTTCCATAAGTGAATGGCCCGATTGTTGTCAAGTCAGGTATCCTAATTTCGTATGGTTCGGCTCCTTCCCAAAGTGCCAATAGTTGACCTGCATGCCACACTATGCCAGTGTTAGCAGTGTTCTTGAACGGACTGAAAAGATTATTAGGAGGGTTGTGAAGTTGTGGCGATTCCATCAGACTTGTCCAGACGGCTCGACCTACTTTCTGTTCCAGTTTAAATCCCCGTGTCTGGACATAGCGGTTGCGGTAAGTGGCTTTGCCATTATTAATCTCCACCCCATGCAACATCCCATCTCCATCAATCCACTTGTAATCACCTTTGGGAGGAAACTGGGGATTAGGACCATTGCGGACAAATATTCCTGATAAATCAGTTGGTAATTCTCCAATTATTGGAAGGTCATTGGCTGTGATTTCTGTTTGTATTGGAGAAAAGTTACCTGTAAGATAGGGACTAATTTCTTTTGCGACAATCATAGTCAAAACTACTTGATTAGTAGATTAGAAATTCAGAATCAGTTGGTTGAGAATATTATTATTTAGTGTTTCTTTTTCTCTGGATAGGGAGGATATCTCCATTTCAAATCAATCAGAAAAGATTTATTTAATATGCCTCTTTGATAAGAAAAGTTATCAAAGCCAGCTTTACCATGATAACGACCCATTCCACTAGTACCAATTCCACCAAAAGGTAAAGAAGGAACAGTCAAATGCATAACGGTATCGTTAATGCAGACTCCACCAGAGACAGTTTCTTGCAAAATCCGCTCTTGATTTTTTTGATTACTAGAAAAGAAGTATAAAGCAAGGGGTTTTTGTTGTCGATTCACAAGGGCGATCGCTTCTGATAAATCTGTATATTCTAGAACAGGAAGAATCGGCCCAAAAATTTCCTCTTGCATGATCTTGTCTTGCCAAGAGACTCGATCGATAATAGTAGGAGCAATATAAAGATTCTCTAAATTTGTTTCGCCTCCCACTAAAATATTACCACTTTCTAATAATTGCGAAAGGCGGCGGAAATGTTTTTGATTGATGACTCTAGCATAGCTTTTACTTGCTGAGGGTTCGTCGCCGTAAAAAATTCGTATTTGTTTTTTAATATTACTCAATAAATCTTGTTTAATTTTGCGATTTACTAACAGATAATCAGGCGCAGTACAAGTTTGACCTGCATTAAAGAATTTGCCCCAAACAATTCTTTTAGCTGTATGTTCAATGTGAATATTTTCATCAACAATACAAGGGCTTTTTCCACCTAGCTCAAGGGTAACTGGAGTTAGATTTTTAGCGGCGGCTGCCATAACAAGTTTACCAACTTCAGTGCCGCCAGTAAAAAAGATATGATCAAAGTTTTGTGACAATAGTTCTTGGCTGGTTTCAATACCGCCTTCAATCACTTCAATAAAAGATGGATCGAAATTTTCATGAACTATTTTTTCTATGACTTCAGAAGTATAAGGAGCTATTTCTGATGGTTTTAAAATTGCACAATTACCAGCAGCGATCGCACCCACCAATGGCGCAAAAATTAAATTAAATGGGTAATTCCAAGGGCCAATAATCAGAATCACACCAAGAGGTTCAGAACGAACTTGGGCAGAAGAAAGAAACTGATAAAAGGGAGTAGCAACCTTCTGTGGTTTTGTCCATGCTCTAATGTTGTTGAGAGCATATTTAATTTCTTCTAAAACTCCAATTATTTCAAAATAAGCTTCAAAGCCTGATTTATGCAAATCAGCTTTTAAAGCTTGAACAATATTATCTTTATTATTCTCAATTGCCTGTTGAAGAATTTTCAGTTGTTGAATCCGAAAATCAAGATTTTTGGTTTTACCAGTCTGAAAAAACTGTTGCTGATATTCAATTTCATTATAATCTACTTGAGTTAGCATGGCTTTTTAGGTGTTAAACAGTAGTTATGCAGTAATTGAAAGAAAGAATGGCAGTAGCTAAATACGCAAGTTTTAAAAATCAACTGCCATTTTCATATTTGTTGTTATTTTCCAGCTAAAATTAAGACTTGATTTCTGCTGGCAACGTGACTAATTTTGGAACCTTTAGTGTATTTTTGTCCTTTAAGCTTGGGAATTCATGAGTCCCATTTGGTAACGTCTTTTCATTAGCCAAACTAATCCAGGGCTGCAAGTCGGGTTGGTGTTGGTAACTCTTGAAATCTTCTCTAGCTTTTGCAGTGATACTATTGTCTGGCACACCTTTGGTTTTCAATTTGAAAATCCAATTATCCCAACCAGCGAGAGCAGATGCTTTTAGCAAAGCAAAAATGTGCTTAAGATTTTGTGGTGCTAACAAACCTTTTAGTCCAAAACCCTTCCACAGGAACTTGAGGTACCAAATAGCAACGAAAAAGTGAGTGTATTGCATAGATACAAAAACATTAGCTCGTTGGGGTTCGTACTTGGTGAGGTGGATGTATTCGTCAAAATCCCGGCTCATTATGTAATTAAAAGGCAATTCATCTGCTCGATGGGTGTACATAAACCCGATGTTGGCGTTCTTCTCTGCCAACTCTGTTAACTGTTTGTAGACAGCAGTTAATATTTCGGTAATATATACACGACCTGGTTGCTTAATTTTTGCCAGGAATTTCAAATCTAAATGCCACTTACCGACATACAAAGGAATCATCATCCCAAACCACCACATGTTTTCTATGAACATGCGATGACTCATGATGCTAGCGTTACCAAGATGCTTAGGATGATGGCTGACAAGAAGATTGTTGCGATCGATCATTCCTAAATTAAAGCCATTGTAAACTGCCCGCTTCTTCTCTGCATCTGGCTCACCTGCTAACTTGGCACGAATCACTTCTGTAATGGTGTCTATTTCAAAGGACATCATCGTCATTCCCATCGAGTAGAAGGGATCGAAGATAGCTGCTGCATCACCAATTACATACCAGTTATCTTTTGAGAGTATGGTCTTGCTCTTGTGCGCTAGCTTGGGCCAGTAATGGAAATCAATTTCCTCTCCGCTCTTGAGCAGTCGATACATAATGTTATGGTTTGCTTCTAGAAAAGCATAAAACTTTTCTTTAGTGTTGACAGTCTGGGCCTGAATATAGTCGTGATGGTGGACTAATCCGATTGACAACTCCATATTTTGGGTATCTGTGGGAATCATCCAAACCCAATGTCCGTGTCCCATCCAGTGATTAGTAGCATAGTAATGGCTACAAGTCGAACCTAAAGGATCGTAACCACTGTGAAAGATAGTGCGATCGACATTTTTAACGCGCATCCACGCTGAACCATTGTTAACACCACGGACGTTTTCAGGGCCAAACAACACATTATCTGTCTTTCGACCGATGATAAACTTGCGTCCTGCCGCATCAATAACATGTTTAGCTTTAAGTTCGAGATACTCACGATCGAGTTTGACTTTCACCACGTTCAGGCCATCCCCAGACGTTAGGTCAACATCAACAACACGACCTTGATAAAAGACAGCGCCCATTTGCTGATTCATCCTCAGCACATCCCGCTCAAATTTGGGGCGGTGAATCAGAACAGAAGCCAATGGTGGTTGCCGAATAGCCCAGAGATGATGATAGTCATTAATGTTTTCTGTACTTTCTGGATGCTTAGGCCAATGAAAGTTTAAACCAAATTTTGGCGGATGATGCTCAACCATGTAGTCATAAAGACCCAACTCCTTGCAGATCATCAGGGTAGAGATTTCAACCGCTGACTCACCCACTTTCAAATCCTTTTCTGTCCGTTCTTCAGGACGAGGATCGACCAAAGCAATTTTGATATTAGGAACATTAAGTAGTAGGTGGCGAGCTTGACATACTCCCGCCAATCCAGCACCCATAATGACTACATCATAATCATAGGTTTGGCACTGAGTGTTGTTCATTGCATTTTCCTTTTTGCTAACTAGAAAATTTGATGAATTTGAAAAATTTCGTCGGAAAGTTCAGGACTTTTGAGTTACTTCTTTCCTTTGTGTCCTCTGTGAGCTTCTTTTTGAGCAGAAGCAGGCGACTCTTTTAGATAATTCTTAAAAGTAGCCGCAAAACGTCTACTTTTAAATACAATCTAGTACAATCTCTAAGCTAGTAATGAACAGTTTGTAGTAAGCACTTTAGTGCTGAGAAAATTAAGGACTACTAGATAGGATTGCTATAAGTCAGATGTTACTAGCTCTTGCTCTTGCAATTTTTGAGATTCAGCACTCTTACTCTTGATCCAAGGTTCCAATTCAGGTTGATGTCTATAACTCTTGAACTCTTCTGTCACCTTAGCAACTTCACTATTAGCTGCCATACCTTTGGTCTTGCGTCGGTAAATTAGATCATCCCAACTAGATTGAGCAGATGCATTGAGTAAAGCAAAAACATGTTTTAGATTCCCTGGTGACAACACACCTTTTAGTCCAAAACCTTTCCACAGGAATTTGAGATACCAAAGAGCAACAAAGAAGTAAATGTTTTTCATGTATGCAAAAACATTGCATCTTTGAGGTTCGTATTTTGTGTTTTGCAAATAGCTATCAAATTCTTGGGTCATGTAGTAACCTAAGGGTAATTGCTGCCCTCGGTGAACATACATCATGCCAATATTAGCATCTTTTTCTATGAGTTCATTGAACTGTTCATACACATGAGACATTAGTGTTCTGATAACTTGACGACTTTGTTGGCTAAATCTGCGGATAAACTTCAAATCTAAATGCCATTTGCCAACATACAAAGGCACAATCATCCCGAACCACCACATGTTTTCTAGATAGACGCGCCAGCTCATGATGCTAGCATGACCAAGTTGTTTGGCGTGGTCGTGGAGAAGATGATTGCAAGACTCTACATACCCAAGATTGTAGGCATTATACACAGCCCGCTTCTTCTCTGCATCCGGTTCACCTGCTAATTTTGCTCGGATAATTTCTGTGACACTTTCCATTTGAAATGTCATCATTACCATTCCTAAGGAATAGAAAGGATCGAAGATGGCAGCTGCATCACCAATTACATACCAATTGTCTGGAGAAAACAGAGTTTTACTCTTGTGTGCCACCCTTGGTAAGTAATGAAAGTCAATATCTTCTCCACTCTTGACTAGTTGGTAAAGAATGTTGTGATTTGATTCTAAAAAAGCATAAAACTTTTCTTTGGTGTTAACGCTCTGCGCTGGGATAACTTCATGATGATGAGATACCCCTACTGACAATTCCATAGTCTGAGTATCTGTAGGAATGACCCAGATCCAATGGCCGTGACCCATCATGTGATTAGTGGCATAGTAATGGCTACATGTAGCACCTGTAGGATCGTAACCACTGTGAAAAATGGTGCGATCGACATTTTTTACCCGTACCCATGCAGAACCATTGTTAAGACCAGCGAGTTTCTCAGGGCCAAAGAGTAGATTGTCTGTTTTCTGACCAATGATAAATTTACGTCCTGCTGCATCAATAAGATGCTTGGTTGTAAGTTCTAGGTAATCATTACCTATTTTCACCTTAACATTGTTTGGGATATCACCAGAGCCTAAATCAACGTTGACTACACGACCATTGTAAAAGTCAACTCCCATCTCCTTATTCATTTTCAAGACATCCCGCTCGAACTTGGCGCGGTTCATGAGAACGGAAGCTAGCGGGGGTTGTTTAATAGACCAGACATGATAGTAGTCATCGATGGTCTGTGTATTTTTTGGGTCTTTAGGCCAATGATAGTTTAGTCCAAATTTCGGCGGATGATTCTCAATTAAGTAATCATAAAGACCTAACTCTTTGCCGAAAAAGAGAGTAGAAACTTCGACAGTTGACTCACCAATTTTTAAATCTTTTTCAGTCCGTTCTTCAGGACGTGGGTCAATTAAGGCGATTTTGATGTTGGGAATATTCAGCAGCAAGTGACGAGCTTGACATACTCCAGCGATCCCAGCACCCATAATAACGACATCGTAAGCTTGAGACTGAGTTGTGTTGTTCACTGACATTTCCTATTTCGTTGACTAAAAGTTTTGCGAGGTGAGCAGATTTTTGATTGATTAAAGTCAGTTAAATTGAGCCAGCAATCCAATTTAAAGAGCGGAATGGGACAACAACTAGGGCAATTATTCTTTCAGGGCTGCGTGTCAGTTGAATGGGAAAAGTGAGAACTTTAAGTTGACTGTTAGCAGCCACATCACTGAATAAAATGCTATCCCCTTCTATGCGTTCGATCGCTAGGTTAATGTCTTTCGCCTTAGTCGCCTTACGCAAGGCTTCTATGGCTGTCCAAATCCGCGTACCAGCCTGATCTACCGAGTCTTTGCTTTCTAGCTGTTGGATTAATGGGTATCGAGAAGAACTTAGTAAGGCAACCCAATCTTCTACACTGCGATGAGTTACCGGTTCAATGTCACAGCCCTGCACTCCTCGACCGGCAACACACAAACAAACACGTTCGTCATGGGAAAGCGATACTTCTATTTTTTCTTCTGCAAGTCCTACAACTACTGGTTTACCAGATTCTGTCCACTGAATCCGTACTTTGGATATGAGATTAGCATTATTGTTCAGCAGTTGAGCGATCGCTCTATGAAATAGAGGTAGTTCCAGTTGATGACGTTCCGTGGGTAATAGTGCATGGATACCAGGAAGATAAGCCAATGATATCTCTGGTGCAACGACTTTGAATAAAGGCGATCGATTACTCAATTCTCTGTAAAGAATCTGTTCATCCCTCTGGCTGGGATCGGCCAAATCTTCAGCAGTGGGATTCTCTTCACGGTGTTCTAGTATCCGCAATTGATAGCTACTGAGTCTTTCCATAACACGCCCATCGGGAGCTAAAAGAAAAACATTACTGTGATACTGTTGACCTTTTCGCCCTTGGGGTGTGGTAACACCAATATATGAACCAGTTCCATCTCGATCTGATTGATCAATTTCAAGACTGTCGATGCGGATGGGCAAACAAAGATCCTGCGGAATTACTAGTTGTCCAGCTTGCAGCAATGAGTCTCTACAATAAGGATCTCCGAGCAAGAAAGGCCCTTGCGCTCTATCTAAAGATTGTTCTTGCTCCTGGGCAGAATACAAGTTTCTGTGGGTTTTGAATACACAACTGTGGGAATTCAGGCTATAAACCTGTTGTAAACGCTGAAACTTGGGGCCTTGGAAAAGTAACCAACTATAAAGATCAGCTTTCGGCTCAATATCTAGAGGAACTTCTGGAACTTCAATCTGTTCTACAGATGGATTACTTTCAACACCTAGTAAAAATGTGGCTGAAAAATGGCTGATGGCAAATCCTGTCTGTTCGGTTTTGATAGTTACATAAACTTGCTGTGGATCATTTTTTAGTTCTCGTTCAAGTACCTCTGCATGAATTTCTATTTCCACTCCTTTGTCAGGAGCTACAACAATCGGACGTTCCAAACGAATATCTTTTATCTGCACAGTTGGTAAGGAATCTTTGGCAGTGACATAGGCAACTGCTTGGGCCATAGCCTCCAAACCGAATACAGTCGGGAACAGATATGAACCTTTATAGAGGTGATCCTGTAAGTATGAATCCTGCTCAAGACTGAGGTGCGCTCTCAGAACAACCTCTACACCCGGTTGATAAATCAGAATCTTCTCTAAAAACTTCGACGAAGCAGGAGGTGAGAACAATCCTGGATACCAGGTATCAAAACCACTCGATTCAAAAGCAGCTAAGGTTTGCATAGGTGCTGCGATCGCAACTCGCAAATCTGGGGGTTCATTTTTGATTAGATGCAAGAATCGACTAACGCCTGCATCTTTGGGAATGGCACTAATACCCATTTTGTTCAGGCTCCGAACGCTGCCCATCCGCGCTCCCATTCCTACCTCTTCCCACACACTATATGCCATTGAAATCACGGCGGTTTGAGGGTGTTGAGCTTTAAAACGGCGTAAAATCAGATCCAAAGTTTCATTAGAGAAGCCATACCAAGCATTGCGTTGCATCCCTGTAAAGCCGATGACCGAGGAAAAACCGGCGAAAAGCTTCAGTGGAGTAGCTTCCAGTGCTTTGTATAGATTAATCAAACCGAGAAGTTTAGGACTGATTTCATCAAATGCTGCTTCTGTAGAAACTTGCTCAATCAGTCTTGGCTTATTGAGGGCAGCTCCATGAATTACTCCTGATATCTCGCCTAGCTCTTGTCTGACTTTTTGCAAGAGATTTACTACTGCCTCGTAGTCAGCAACGTCACATGCATAGTAGTGGCAAGTTAGTCCTTCAGCATCAAAGCGCCCAAGAGTACGGGTAATATCAGAACTACTACTTTGTTGAATGTTGTCATCGGGATGAGGTGAACGTCCTACAAGTGCCACACGGATACCTGTGTCTTTAGCTAGAGCCAGGGCACACTCGGCAGTAATGCCTTTTGCTCCACCGGTGACGAGGATGACATCCTCAGATGACCAGGTAATTTGACGGTCTAGATAATCCACAGGTTGTTGCACCTGAGGCCGAGGAACGTAGCGCTTGAGATCGGTATCGTAACTTACAGTTGTATAAACATGGGGAGTAGAGAGTTCTCTGAAGACACATTCTGCCAGACTGCTGGGATCTACTGTGGGGGAGAAATCAACTACCCGAACTTTGAGATCGATTCGCTCTAGATGTAAACTCGCTGCAAAGCCAACTGTACAGCATTGTTCAATATCTGCTAATGGTAGTTGCGCTCCGAAATGTCCCCCACTAAATTGGACATAAGCAACTGTTGTATGGTCACCGGATGCTAGAGGTGGAGTGGCGACACTGCGTAACCGTTCAATCATGCCAATCAAACGGGCTTCTGATGACAATTGGGTGTTGGGCGTACAAGGCAATACTGCAATGAAGTGAGTTACATCGACGTTCTTAGTTAGTGTCTGAGTGCTGACTTCTGCAAAGGTTACACTTTGAACTTGAGCGCCTTGAGTGCGAAGCTGATCAGACAAGACTGCTATTTTGTCTGCATTACTGAATTCGTAAAGAATCAGCACATTCGCAGTCTGCCAGTTTTCTGCCATCTGTCTGCCTAAAGCAACTGAAGGAAGTTCCTCTGGAACATTTTGGATGATGTAATCACGTACTAGTTGCTTACGTGTTAATTCTGGCCCGCCTGCTGGTGTTTTGCCGTTGTTTTGATTTTTGAAATCTTGCTTTAAAGAAACTGTTGAGATCGGTTCTGAGACTTTAATTCCATTCCCGTTATTATTTGGGATGAAATTATGAATTGTTTCAGCAATCTCTTGAATCGTAGCATTAGCTAGAGAAGGCGGGTCAATTTTCCCAGCAGCACCAAATAGCTTGGCGGCTTCTGCGACAACTTCACCGGCTTTGATGGAGTCGAGGTTGAGATCGTCGAGTAATCGCAATTCTGCTGTGATACTTTCTCTGACATACCCTGTTTGTTGGATAATCAGGTCGGTCAGTGAAGAGGCGATCGCATCGGTTGTACCCATCAAAGTTGTCGATACTAAAGAAGCTGCTTCATTACCATTCGTAGTGCGATCGCTTGACATGAAACTGCGAATCGTTTCGGCAATCTCTTGAATGGTGGCATTAGCTAAAGCAGGTGGGTCAATTTTCCCGGCGACACCATATAGCTTGGCGGCTTCTGCGACAATTTCACCGGCTTTGATGGAATCCAGATTGAGATCGTCAAGTAATCGCAATTCTGCTGTGATACTTTCTTTGACATATCCTGTTTGTTGAACAATCAAGTCTGCCAATAAAAACTCAACACCCTGATTACCATTTGCCACAACGCCATTGGTTTCCCCAGGCTTAAGTAAGGTAGAAATAGCAGTATGAAAGCCATTACCATTAACTGTGTGAGTTGTTCTGGCAGCATTTTGAGAAGTTGCGACTAAAGGCATTTGCAGATCGGCTCGGATGACTTCAGCTATAAACTTACCGCGTCGAGCTAAATAATCTTGCAGCACCTCTGGTGAAATATGGTTGTGTTTGCCAAACACTGAATAATTCAGCAAACTTTCAGAAGTAATTTTCAAGGATGGAGATGAGTGCGTTGCAGATACATGAAATGGTCGTTCTACAGGATTGTCGATGAAGATGCGTTCTGAGGCTGGTACAAAAGAACGTATAAGCCGACCTTCGTAAAGTGCTTCCCAGTTGATGTCATGACCACGAGCAAATACGTTAGCTAACATCATGTTCAACGACTGGTCAAATCCAGGTTTAGCTTCCACAGGCAGACATTGCAGCCCTTGCAACCCGTTGATGTCGTTTACCAATCCAGAGAGGACTTTTCCTGGGCCAACTTCTATTAGCAGGTCGCATGTCTGCTCTAGAGTTTTCACCAGCGATACAAAGTCCACTTGCGCTAGTACCTGATGGGCAAAGTGGTCGCGCAATTGCAATCCTGTTGGCGGCTGTTTACCATCTACAGATGAAACAAGGCTTATAGTGGTCTTCGGGAGTGTATCTGGAACTAGTTCATAGTTGTGTAAGTATTCGGCAGCTTCCGAGACAAGTTGAGAATGAAAAGCATTAGAAACTGGAAGCTTGTATGTCTTGATTTCTTGAGCAGCGGCCAATTCAATTACTTGTTCAATGCTCAAGTGCTCACCAGATATGACTATCTGGGTAGGACTATTGATATTTGCAATAACGGCATAGCCATTGACTTGTTTTAACAATTCCTCGGCTTTGTCACGGGAGCAAGCAATACTTACCATACTTCCCCCCATGCCTTGGCCAGAAACAGACATGGCACGTCCACGAACAGCAGCTAAACAGATCAAAGTTTGCTCGTCAAACGCACCTGCTGCGTGAAAAGCAGTTAGTTCCCCCAGGCTATGACCACCTACGGCGATCGGCTTCAATCCTAGATGTTGGAGATAGTGTATCCAAAGTAGCGAAGCGAGGCAAATGGCTGGTTGAGCGATTTCAGTTTGGGCAATTTTCTTAGACCATTCTTCAGACTGCTCTTGATTGATAGCACGGTCTACAGATTTATAGATCGACTCACTAATACTTGGGGCGCCAATTTCTTGCAGCCATTTGTCAGCTTGATTTGCTAGTTCTTTGGCCCAGCTAAAGCGTTGTACGAAGGTACGGGCCATATTCAACTTTTGAGAACCTTGACCAGGAAAGAGAAAACCGATGCGGCTTTGCTGGACTTGATTGCCAATCCAAATTCCTTGCTGCGGGTTGAGGATTATTTCTCCCTGAGCCAATGGTTTAGCGTTCAATAATTCTTGTAAGAAACTCAGACGTTCAACCAACTCTTCAGGTAAACGGGCGATGAGTGCTGCTCGTACTGGTAGTTGTTGGTTTAGTTGTTGAGCAAGATGTGCAGCTAGATCAATTAGTTCGCTTAAACTCAATCCTTGTACTTTCGGAAGTAATGCATCTATGCCTTGTAACAAAGCTGGGATTGATGCTGCACTCAAGACAAAAATCTCTGTTTCTTGAGCAGAAACTAACAAAGCCTGCTCATCAATTAACGGTTCAAGTTGAGTAGCAGGAGCATCGCCAGATTCTAAAGTGACGTGGCAATTGATGCCGCCAAATCCCATTGCGGAGACTCCAGCCCGGAGTGTGTCTGTTGTTTGGCGAACTTCTCCTTGAAGCACCGGGTAAAGACAGTGGGCAGCTTTGTCAAATACTTCGTTTGGCTCATTGCAGCCAGCTAATGGCGGTATTACTCGGCGGTTAACAGCCATAACAGCTTTGATGAATCCTCCAATGCCTGCTGCGGCTTTGGTATGCCCAACTAGGGATTTGAAAGAGGTAATACCACAAGAGCGGGAAGGTGTTTCACTGTTTGTACCCATAGCTAGGGCAATACCTTCTAGTTCGACGCGATCGCCTACTGGTGTTCCTGTACCATGACCTTCTATAAAATCAACGTTACTTAAGCTGTAATCGGCTCGGTTATAGGCTCGGCGTAGTGCTTTAGCTTGTCCTTCCCGACTCGGAGCTGTTAGACCTCCTTTGCCATCAGATGATATTCCCCATCCATTCAACACTGCATAGATATAATCATTGTCAGCACGAGCATCTTCTAAGCGCTTCAAAACGACGAAGCCAGCCCCTTCTCCAGGGATAAAGCCACTGGCTTTTTTATCGTAAACGGTCATATCTTTGCTAGTCAGGGCACCTGTTTTGGCAAATCCTACTAGTTCAAAGGTGTCTAGACTAATATCTACACCACCAGCCAGAGCCAAATCGAGGTCGCCATTGCTTAAAGCGTTAGCAGCAGTGGCAACGGCAATTAAGGACGAAGAACAAGCTCCATCGACTGTATAACCACCGCCATGAAAGTTAAAAAAGTTACAAATTCTCCCAGCAATAGTATTAGAAAGGTTGCCGGACAATGTGTCTTCGGTAAATGGTGAGAATACTGACTTGTAGTATTCTTGCATTGCTATTACCAGCTCATCTATGACTTGCGATGGCAAACCCTTTGCCTTTGCTGCTGTATGTATTACCCGTTGGATAAATGGCCAGCGTAGTCGCATGTTGTTAGAGCGTGTTTGTTCTCCTGTTAAGGAATTACCGAGGATTACACCTGTACGTTCGCCCGGAACATTTGCTCGTGTATAACCTGAATCCTCTAAAGCTGCGATCGCTACTTCTAATGCTACCCAATGAGCGATATCTGCTGTCTCTACTACAGTTTTAGGAATGCGCTTACTTGCCCAATCAAACTCAAAGCCCTCAATTACAGCCATACGTTTACCGTAGGTTTTGTCTGGAACCGTCGGGTCTGGATCGTAATAATCTGCAAGTGGTAACCGATGATCTGGCGATTCTCTAAATTGTCGTCGCCGCGAAAGTATGTTTTCCCAAAGCTGTCGTAAATCCCTTGCACCAGGATACCAACACCCCATACCAATAACCGCAATTCTAGGTTGAGATCCTTCTATGTACATATCTGTAATAACTTTGCTTCAAACACAAAATTGAATAAATCAAGAAAAATTTGATTCTGATGCTCAAGTTTGATTGTCAAGTTAATGCTATTGACTTGGAAGCAGAAAGTAGAAATCTTGTCTTCCCTACTCCCCCACTCCGTAGTGATTTTTTCATGCACTTATCGCAGTTTACGATGGTTACACAATAATTACTAAGTAGCTATCCTGACCATTTCTTCAAACTTTTGATCGAGCATTTGCATAATTGTTGAAATCTTTTCGTTGGGGAATTGACCAAGCAGCGATGATGGTTTGTCGTAAGCAACATGGGTCTTGCCATTGTAGTCATCGTAGACAAATAGTCTTAATGGAACATAAAGACCAACGGCAGGATTTTGTTCAAACATTTGGTTAGCTATTAATGGATTACCAATTATGTAGAGCTTGGCCTTTTTGTTTTTGCCGGCAAGAGACATGAGTTTGCCATGTTCAATTTGTGAAAATATCATAAAACCACTTTGACCAATCATCGATTCAATTCCACTTTTGATTTGTTCAAACGATTGCTTGGCACCAATCATTTGCTGAAAAACTGTGCTGTCACTTTTACCATTAATGGTTTCGATCTTATTGGTTATTTCTTCAAATGACTTTTCAGAAGTAACAATTACACGAGTTGCTGTAAAATTGACGGTTTCTATTACGGTTTCCATGACTCTTTCTCTACTCTATAAATGTGCAATCAATTCCTACAGTTCCCAGGTCAGATTACTAGTACTTTATTCATTTGTTTAAAAGGTACTGGTAGCTTGATGATGAAGCGATTAGCCTGGTGAGCTTTTAGACAACAACCCTAACCTTAAAACATCCTCCTATATTAGTCTTCAGTCTCTCTAAAATCGATTATGCAAAAAACCTGATATTTTTGGTTTATCACATTCTCAAACAATACTTTATGTGAGGCTGAACCGCTCTTGGAGAATACAAGTACTGAGCATTTTCATCAATGTGGTATCTATAGAAGCAAGTTGGCTTTCATTCATTTCAGGTATTTGGTCAAGGAATTGAATTACTGCTGGTTGGTTATAAAAGGGAACAGAAGCAAATGCAGAACCTCGTAAGGTATCTTGAATCAGTTGATGCAGAGGTTCATTCTGTTTCAATGTAGAAGGCGGTGCAAAAAATGGATGCTTTTTACGGTTATAGACCATATCTGGAAGGTAAGGTTTGGCCGCTTCTCGCAATATATACTTGACATTCATGCCGCGAATCTTAAATGAAACAGGTATATTGCGGACTGCTTCCACAACTAAGTGATCTAAAAATGGCAGTCTTCCTTCGGTAGAATGGGCCATTTCTACACCATCTCCTAAAATTCTAAACAGGTAAGGTAGAACAGTTTTAGACCACAAATAAAGAGACTGATGAACAGGCTCTCGCTTTGCAAGTTGTCCTTGTACATCAATTTCATTGAAGAACATGCGATATGCATCTTGCTGGCCAAAGTGAGCCATAAATGCAGGCGAGTATAGAGAAAGGGATTTAGCATATCCTTTGGCATTAGCTTCAATCCAGGTGGGTACAAAGCCTAAAAGACGTTCGACATTAACTAAAGGTTTGGATATTTCTTCAGGTAAGAAACCTGCTGCGGCAGAGACTTGGTTGTTACGCTTTAATTCTTCTAAGATATGCTTGATAGTTTGTTCATCTTGACCCTTGGTGTTGTAGCGCAACATGTCCATCAAGAAATGAACATAGCCTCCAAAGATTTCATCAGCGCCTTCACCTGTGAGGACAACTTTGTAACCTGCATTCTGTACTGCTCTGCTCAAAAGATACTTAGCAGCAGCACCAGCATTGATACACACCATTTCACAGTGCCAAATAGCATCTGCAAAATGTTCAGCTAAATCAGATTGAGTAATGGGAATAACTTGATGATTTCCTCCAGCTTTTGCTACTGCTTCACGAGCAAAAGCTTCTTCGTTGTAGTCTTCGTGATCGAAGGCGAGGGTAAATGCTGTAATTGGCTTTGTTGTGTGAGTAGCAGCAATTCCCAATATCGCAGATGAATCAATTCCTCCACTCAAGTGACAACCTACAGGTACATCTGCTCTTAACCGCAGTCTTACAGACTCGTTTAAGCTATGGCGAACTTGTTCAATGTAATCTTCTACGCTTTGTTGGGGTTGTACATCCGCAGTAATGGGGTAATCAAAATCCCAATAACGATGTAATTGGAAATTAGTACGGGATGCAAGTAAAAAATGTCCAGGTGGTACTTGATATATGTTCTTGAAGAAAGTCCGGTCTGGGCTAAAGAGTCCGAGATCGGCTCGAAACCAAAATTCATGATCCCAGTTAGCCGGAACACCCGCAGCAAGCAAAGCTTTGACTTCTGAAGCCAAGTAGAGTGTATCACCATACATGGTGTAGTAAAGAGGCTTGATGCCAAAGCGATCGCGAGCGGCAAAAAGTGTTTGATTGCGCTCATCCCAGATTACAAAAGCAAACTCACCCCGTAAATGATGCAGACATTGAGTCCCAAACTCGTTATATAAATGAATAGCAATTTCGCTGTCGGAGTGGGTTCGTAGGTTATATCCTTTTTGCTTCAAATCCTGCTGTATCCGCTCAAAATCATAAAACTCTCCATTAGCAATAATATGCAGTGTGTCATCTTGATTGCTAATTGGTTGGTCTCCACTAGTGAGGTCAATAATACTAAGTCTTCTATGTCCTAAGCCGACTCTGCCATCATCGGAAATCCAAATTTTCTGTGCATCAGGACCTCTATGATACAGGCTATCTATTCCCCGCTTCAAAGAAGTCTCGGAAATTGGTTCTTGTCTTGAGAATAATGCCACAATTCCACACATTTGCTGAATTCTCCTTTGAAAAATTTTGAGCTGTTTTTAATGTTTTGGTGCCAAAACACTATTAGCAGATGAAATTACATATTCACAAAAATATCAGGTGTTAAAATGATCTTTTTGCAAGGCTCTGACAAAAACTAAAGTTTTTGTGAAATTTTATGGCTATGACTGAATCTAGAGTTATTGTGTTAACGGTATCGAACCGAGATAAGTAAATTTGCACAATAAAAACAAACTATGTGAAGAAAGATAAACTAGACTAAAACTCTCTTCACTCCTGCCTCCTTCCTTATCCCAAAAACGAATTTTTACGCCGATATACTTACGTGTAATTTTAGGCAAAATGGTCTGGGAAAACCTGCCCTGTATAGATTTTACCGTTTTTAAAAGTTTCGCATAATTTGAGAATGAGTAGAAGTTGGATTAGTAATTTTTTAACCTGATTTAGTACGTCTTTGGATTGACATTTTCATAGAGCTTGAGAGCGAAAATATTGCTAAAAAACGTAATGCTCATTAAGAGGGCATAGATAAATAGAAATGTTAATAGCTAGGAGGTAATAGCTAATGCTAAAAATATGGTTGGTAGAAACGCAACTCATCGCACCTTTACATTTATTTATGCCCACACACTTAAGAATAGGTAAAACGCATTTTTACCATCAGTAGAACTGTAACTTACTACCAGTTTATAAGACTTAAAACGAGGTAACAATAACTTATACTTTGATAGAACTATAAGACTCCTGTGTAATTTATGAACAATATTTAAAATTAAACCCTGATAAAACGGGCTTTTCAGCCTCAGTATGTTTGCAAAAATCAAATCGGAGTCCTATAACAATTACTTTGCTCATGTTTCTGAAGCGAGCTAGTTGCACTCGTCCTTCTCCAGGCTTGGGGAGTTGTACCGTGATGTTGGCGAAACTGGCGGAAGAAATGAACCATACACTGATAGCCCACCAATGTAGCGATCGCCTCAATTTTCTGATCGGTTTCTAAGAGCAAGGAACGTGCTGCTAGCATTCGGCGTTGAATAATCCAATTTTGCACAGTTTGTCCCGTTTGCTTTTGTACCAAGTTAGTCAAGTAAGTTGGGCAGTAACCAACTGCAACAGCAACGTCCTTCAGGGTAATCGGGCGGTGATAATTAGCCTCAATGAAGCTGAAGACCTTATTTAACTGGTGGTCGGATGGAAACATGCACTCAAAGGCAGTGGGTTTTATTATGTCAGGTACTGCTGGTTCTGCGACTATCTGGGGCTGTACAGCGTAGTGCTGTTGGAGGGAGGCTCGTTTTTCTAAGCAGACGGCGATCGCCCTCAATAATTCCTCTACTGTACAGGGCTTAGTAAGATAGTCATCTGCTCCCAATTCCATACCTTTGCGAATATCAGTCCGAGTGATTCTGACAGTGACAAAAATAAAGGGGATAGTTGCTGTAAGAGGATTTTGGCGCAACGTGGTTAGAACGCCATAACCATTGAGTTTTGGTATCATAATCTCGCTGACAATCAAATCGGGTAACTCTTCGTTTGCCCGCTGGACACCAATAAGACCGTTTTCAGCACCTATAGTGTAAAAACCTTTAGCTTTTATGCCTTCTAAAAAAAGGTTTCGGGTTGAGGCTGTATCTTCAATCACCAGAATTTTTTTCACACTCTTCTCCGAAAATATTGTAATTAATAATGCTGGCTTTGCTTGACATAGGGTTATACAGCAGATTTCAAGTTGGTGAGGTACACAACAATTCGTCTGTTACCCAGGTATAAAGCGTGTTTTACTCCTGTTAGCGCAGCAGGACGTAGCCCATTCTGAATTCTGCTGTATGTCATCACTAATCGCACTTGTGCAGTTATGATGCAGGCAAAAGTTAAGTGTTATGGGCTTAATCTGCCACGTCTATATGATTAATCAGTTCCCTCCATTAGTGTTCCGCAAAATCAGTAGACCAAAAATAATAGCAGAGATAGATGATTTTATTTTTAAAATAGATAGATTCCTTTCAAATGAACAATTATTTCGGCTATTTTAATCCGATTTATCAAAGCATTACACGAACATCAATACAACCGGAATAAATTCAACTTCGGTCGAGTTTAGGAAAATATTAGCTTGCAAAAAAACGAGTAAAAAATTGAAATTATACATTGACATAATCATAATTGATATATAAGTATTGATTATTGATAAAGATTGTTGTATGTTGTTAAACATTTAGCACCGCTAATATATCTAAACAATAGGCTTTTTCGTGTATAAGAGAATTACGTTTATTTGACAATTCGATATACTTTATTTATGTATTTTAAATACTTTATAAATGCGCCTATATAAGAAAAATTTAGAACGATTAATGTGTCTATAAACTCTATGCAAAAAGCTTTACATCTTGTTTTACTAAACAAAAATCAAGTAAATTTACTATAATCTGTTTAGCATTAATAGTAAATTTGCGACAGCGACTAATGACTAAATCATCTTTGAAAACGACGGTTTTGAATGAAACTCTATCTATCTATTTATTTGAGTCTTACCTTATTTAACTTTTGCAATTGGATAATACGACAGTTTTAGTCTTGGTAAATTTAGGAAAGGTTAACATTAAGTAAATTTTGGTTTTTTATAGGTTTTAAAGTTTTTTATAAACAAATATAAATCATATATTAATTTATATAGATTTTTTAGTATAATCCTATTATTGACAGGTTAATGCTTAAAAAACATTACTCATTTTTGTCTTTAAACCACCGTATACTATTTAACTGCTGTAGTAATGACCACAACTATCAGCAAGCCAAAAGTATCAATCAGTATGTGTCTTTTACGCACCTTAATTAATTTTCTTTACTGAGTACATACTCAGTTTCCTTGGATATCATTGTTGTCTCAACTACGCTGTCATATTTGAGTATTTTTTATACTGACAAGATACTGTTCGCGAGCTTTCTTACTTTTCAGATATCCTCTAAGCTCGACTTTATCCAAAATTAAGAACTCGGTTTTCTTTCTCCGGCGAAAACCCTGGCTTTTTGGCAAATACTTTTTCCATGTCACCGATGATGGATGAAGTTAAAAAAGTAAAACTACTGTCGCCCAAAGGTTTCATCTGAAGCGATCGCGTTGCGAAGCAAATGATAAAGTCGAGCTAATCGTAAATATTAACTTGACAAGCAAGAATTAATTGTATATACACTTAATATATTATTAAAAAAATTCATTTATGGAAAAGCAAGCTACTGAGTTAGATTTGACTCAGTTGATTACTATTGAGGATACCTGCGCCTGCTTTAACCTTCGTAAAGCATCTAGAGCGGTTACACAACTTTTTGATGAAAAGCTAGAGCCAAGTGGTCTGCTGGTTACTCAGTTGACAATTCTAGTTGCCATCTCAATTCTCGGCTCAGTAGCAATCAGTGATTTAGCTGAAGGTTTAGTCATGGATCGAACTACGCTGACGCGAAACCTCAAGCCTCCCGAAAGAGAAGGACTGATTCAAATTAATCCTGGTGAGGATCGACGGGTGCGAGTAGTAACCTTGACGGATAAAGGACGCTCTGTTTTGGCGCAAGCATTACCATTATGGCAACAAGCGCAAGCTCATATAGTGGAGAACTTAGGTCAAGAACGCTTTAATCTATTGCTTTCAAGCTTAACTACTACGGTTTCAATAGCGCGGAAAAGCTAAATTTTTTTGAAAAAACGTGTATATCCACCTAATCAAGAGTGGGGTATTTTTATGTTTGAACAAGAAGTTTCTTTAATTACTGAGAAAAAGCATAGACCATTGATTAAACCTATAGTTCAATGGGCTGGCATCTTGGGAGCGACAGCAGCAGTGGGAATAGGTGGATTTGTGGTTTGGAAACAGGTGAGTTCCCAAACCGGGGTTGAGAATCAGACTGGCATACATACCCCTTTACCTCAAGCACAAAAAGTTGTAGAGACGATAACTGCTTTAGGACGCTTGGAACCTCACGGAGAAGTAATTCAAGTCTCAGCGCCCACTTTCTTAGAAGGCGCACGAGTTGAGAAACTATTGGTGGAAGACACAGATTGGGTGAAATCTGGTCAGGTGATCGCAGTTCTCGATCGCCGAGAACGATTGCAAGCTGCTTTGAAACAGGCTCAAAGACAAGTTGAAGTAGCCCAAGCACGGCTAGCCAAAGTCAAAGCCGGAGCGAAAGAGGGAGATTTAGGAGCACAAAAAGCAACAATCGCTCGCTTGGAGGCAGAATTACGAATTGCCCAAACAGAACATCAACGGTACAAATATCTACAGGAAACTGGAGCCATTTCTGCTTCACTCCTAGACTCAAAACGCCAAATTGTCGAAACAATTCAGGGACAACTCAATCAAGCTAAATCTACCCTAACTAGTATTGCAGAAGTTCGTCCGACTGATATTCAGGAAGCTGAAGCAGAAATTGCTAGTGCTGTAGCATCTGAGCAGAAAGCCAAAGCAGACTTAGAAACTGCCTTTGTCACCGCACCCCAGAACGGTCAAGTTTTAAAAATTCATACTCGTGCAGGAGAGATGGTTGGTGTTAAGGCGATCGCAGATATTGGACAAACTAGGCAAATGGACGTAATCGCTGAAGTTTACGAAAATGATCTTGCCAAAGTGAAGATAGGGCAAAAAGCTACTATCACCAGTCTTAACAAAGCCTTTGTTGGAAAACTACAGGGAACTGTATACCGCATCATTCCCCAAATTGGTAAGCGGGATGTCCTCAATGACGATCCAGCAGCAGCAGTTGATGCCAGAGTTGCTGAAGTCAAAATCAGTTTGTTACCGAAAGACAGTCAGCGAATTATGAGTTTGATCAATCTCAAAGTAGAAGTAGCAATCAATCCTTAATTTTGGAATAGGAGTTGGAAGTGGTGTATTTTATCAATTTAGAAGAGTAGAAGTTCTCAATTTTAAGTTCTAAACATTACACTCAAATTAACTTATGTGATGCAATGATAGGTTTTAATTTATCCTTTCTTGATGGTAATAAAATTCCCCTGGCATGGTTGCAATTGATACGGGAGAAGACGAGGCTATTCGTGGCCATTTCAGGTATCAGCTTTGCCGTGGTACTAATGTTCATGCAGATGGGATTTCTAACTGCTCTATTTGATAGTGCAGTTGGTATGCACAGCAGTCTACAAGGCGATATTGTGCTGATTAGTCCACGCTCAGTGGCCTTAATTGCCATGAAACCATTTTCCCAACGGCGGCTATACCAAGTATTGGGCTTTCAAGGAGTAGAATCTGTCAGCCCTATCTACGTAGATTCTGGAATCTGGAAAAATCCGCAAAATCCTAGTATTACCCGTAATATTCGGATCTATGGAATTAATCCTGACAATCAAGTATTCAACATGCCAGGGGTAGCTGAAAATCTAGATAAGATTAAAAAGCCTGATGTAGTTTTATTCGATTGGGGTTCACGTACTGAATTTGGCCCGATTAGCACTTTGTTTAAGCAAGAAAAAAGCGTAATTACAGAGGTAGAGGAACGGCGAATTAATGTTGGTGGTTTATTTGAATTAGGAGTTACTTTTGGTTCTGATGGCACTTTGATCACCAGCGATCTGAATTTTTTAAGAATCTTTGAAGAGCGTAGAACCGCAGGATTAATTGATATTGGTTTGATTAAATTAAAACCAGGTGTAGATGCAGTAAAAGTGTTGAAAAACTTGAGGGCAAACTTACCCAAAGATGTAAAGGTACTATCTAAACAAGAATACAAAGACTTTGAAGTAAGCTACTGGAGCGGCAGCACGCCTATTGGTTTTACTTTTATACTTGGTACAGTTATGGGCTTTTTTGTCGGGACGATTATCGTCTATCAAGTACTTTATACTGACGTTAACGATCATCTCCCTGAGTATGCCACACTCAAAGCGATCGGATACAAAGATTCCTTCTTCTCTGGTGTTGTATTTCAAGCAGCAATGATTTTAGCCACGCTAGGATTTTTGCCTGGAGTACTAATTGCTTGGGGTTTATATGAACTCACCCGCACTGCCACACTCTTGCCGATGTTTATGCAGCTTGATAAAAACTTACTAGTGCTAGTTTTGACATTTGTCATGTGCTTTGTCTCTGGTAGTATCGCTATACGCAAGCTTCGAGAAGCAGACCCGGCTGACATATTTTAATATCCTTTCCTATAGTTTCATTATGCGGTCAGAACCTCTTGTCAATATTGAAAACCTCAGCCATTACTACGGTCGAGGAGTCTTGCGTAAACAAATTCTGTTTGATATTAATCTAAAAATTCAACCAGGCGAAATTGTAATTATGACCGGGCCATCAGGATCTGGTAAGACTTCTTTACTAACTTTAATTGGTGCTTTACGTTCAGCCCAAATCGGTAGTCTAAAAGTTTTTGGGCAAGAGCTATGCGGAGCTACTCAAGACCAATTAGTGCAAGTGCGACGTAATATTGGCTATATTTTTCAAGCACATAACTTGCTGAGTTTTTTAACAGCTCAACAGAATGTCCAAATGTCGCTTCAAATCCAGCCTGGGATGGCTAAGCAGAAGGCTCAACGCCAAGCAAAATCTATACTTGAAGCTGTTGGATTAGGACAAAAAATTAATAGCTATCCAGAAAACCTCTCTGGCGGACAAAAACAGCGGGTTGCAATTGCTCGTGCTTTGGTAAACTCTCCCAGTTTAGTTTTGGCTGATGAACCTACTGCTGCTTTAGATAGTAAGACTGGTCGCGATGTCGTAGATTTAATGCAAAAACTAGCTAAAGAACAAGGGTGTTCCATCTTGCTAGTGACTCATGATAATCGTATTTTAGATATTGCCAATCGTATTGTATACATGGAAGATGGTCGATTAGATAGAAGTCGGACAGGAACTTTTATTGGGGAAGATGCGGTACAAAACTCGGTAAGGTGATTCAATGCCAACTCCCCCTCACCCTAAAAACAATTATCATTATTGAAAAATCCTGTCTCCTGTTTTTCTTGGAATAATTTATTCTTTGAAAATCCCTTAGTGAACTGTTCAATATCAGCCGCAACACAATTAATTTATGGTTCCAGCGCAAAGCCCAAACAGGAGATGTATGGCAAAAGTTTGCTCAAACCGTACAAAGAATACCTCACTAAATACTAGAATGAGGGTTGTTCCTCTTTGCAAATATAATCAAATTAATTGTGCGCATATTCTAGAACTCTCCCAAACTTCCAGCGCCACACCGTCTCTACCAGTATTTCTTTGCCGTTGGTGAATTGGATGAATTCTAAACTTCGGTTGACTTGTCAATAACGAATCGTTAAGATTTAGACAAAATTTTGGATACTCAATTACAGCTATGCTTCGTCTCAAGTCAATTTGTGTGTTAATGCTGGCAACATCAGCATTTAGCCTCATATCTCATCCCGTTAAGGCTGCTTTAATTAATTTTAATAGTCAAGGAAATATTACGGCTATTAAGGGGTTACAAATTGAGGACAATTCATATAACGTTGAATTCGTACAAAATACTTTCCGCAATTTATTCGGCAATCCTTCTAATTTGACGCTTTTGCCCACTTTTTGGCTAGATGCTAAAGGCGCTAAAGCTTCAATTAATGCCATTGATAGTATTTTAGAAACAACTTATCCATCTGTTATTGCTTCTGACAAGACGCAAGGCACTACTAACTATATCATTCCTCAACAGTCTGCTTCTCCTCGGGTAGCAACTATAGACGAGCAAGGAAATATTACCTACCTCCCTACTAACCTTTTTGGAGGCTTGTGGGGAAACTATAACAACTATTATGAAGATCGACAACGCGATGAACTGTATAATACACTTTGTCAATTGAATGTATATTGTAGTGTTAATATATACAGGATGATCAATCCAGAAATATTCGCGGGAACAGATATTAATTCCCCTCGGACATTTGCGATTTTTTCTCCTAATACAAATAAATCTATTCCCGAACCTCCTAATACAGTTGGACTGGCAATTATGGGAATTTTGGCTTTATTAATTAGTAAAAAAATCAGATATAAACTTGTTTAAAATATTTCTATATCTATCTTCTAAATCTGATAGCGTCAAACTCATCACCAAAAGAAGCACTACCAAGAAAGCTAGAAAAAGTAAACAGCATCCAACCGAAACAAATATGTTTTTGGGTTTGCCAATTATATCTGTCTTCTATTGTCGGGATTGTGTTAGCTTCGACGATTTCTAGTCCCCAGTAGCCTAATGCACTGATGCCAAACAACATAGCGCTGACGATGGACAATTTAGCGATGACTTTGAGAATGTAATGCCTTAGGTGGGTAGTACCGGAAAGGATTGTCTGTGACGGTGGTGGATAGTGAGTTCACTAGGCGCTACAACCAAAATACGTTTTGGTTTTTGTTGAGTGAGTTGGGAGACAACTTGTTTATTATCAGTAGACATCTCCAAAATAGTAATATTCTGTGGTAAAAGAACATCATGATAAGTTTTTTGACACAAAAACATGAGTGAC